>CATJHO010000077.1 GCA_949740535.1 uncultured Lachnospiraceae bacterium | reverse complement strand
ATTTGCCATTTTGCATTTTGGCACTGCTCATTGCCTATGTGTACATTATAAATCATAACGATAAAAAAGCAAGTGTATCATGGCTGAAAGAGGCCCAGATGCTTGTAACAGAGGTCTGTGACGACTCTTCCCCTGGGGGTTCGGTTAAGGAAACCTTTTTTGATTAGGTAGGGCTCGTATACATCCTCGATGGTTCCGGAGTCTTCGCCTATGGCGGCGGCCAGGGTGTCAAGGCCTACGGGGCCTCCAGTAAATTTGTCGATCATGGTGTTTAATATCAGCCGGTCTGTCTGATCCAGGCCGTAACGGTCTACTTCTAAAAGATCCAGGGCAAAGACAGCTATTTCGCGCGTAATCTTTCCATCATATTTTACCTGCGCGAAGTCCCGCACCCGCTTTAGGAGACGGTTGGCCAGACGGGGCGTTCCCCTGGAACGTCTCGCAAGTTCCAGGGCTCCTCCCGGCTCTATCTCCACATCCAGCACTTGAGCGGAACGTAAGACAATGGTCTGAAGCTCCTGCTCTGTGTAGAATTCCAAATGATGTACAACCCCAAAGCGGTCCCGCAGAGGCGCCGTGAGGAGTCCTGCCCTTGTGGTGGCTCCAATCATCGTAAAATGAGGCAGATCAAGGCGTATGGAACGAGCCGTGGCCCCTTTGCCGATAACAATATCAATGGCAAAATCCTCCATAGCCGGATACAGCACCTCCTCTACCTGCCGGTTCAGGCGGTGGATCTCATCTACAAAAAGCACATCTCCCTCTGACAGGTTATTCAAAACAGCCGCCATCTCACCGGGCTTTTCTATCGCCGGGCCGGAAGTCACCTTCATATTTACACCCATCTCATTGGCAATGATCCCGGCCAGCGTAGTCTTCCCAAGTCCAGGCGGTCCATAAAACAGCACGTGATCCAGGGCCTCTCCACGCTCTCTGGCTGCCTGTATATAAACATTCAGATTGCGCTTGGCCTTTTCCTGGCCGATATATTCCTCCAGCCGCTGGGGACGCAGGCTGTATTCTGTCCGTACATCTTCCTCAACGGCCTCCGTTGTAATAATTCGTCTTCCCATTTCGTTCCACCTACATATACTTAAGGGCCGCTTTCAGGATTTCCTCTACGCCCATGTCCTCTGTCAGATCTGTCTGACGGACAGCTTTCAAGGCCTCTGAGGCAGAATATCCAAGCGCTGCCAGAGCCTCCACCGCCTCATTCTTCGCCTTCGTCAGACCGGCAGTGTCTGCCTCTTCTCTTTGCTGCGCTTTCGCAAGCCGGGCCTCAAAGGCGTCCTCCAGCTTTAATTTATCCTTCAGCTCTAAAATCAGCTTCTGAGCCGTCTTATTCCCAATTCCCGGCGCCCTGGCAATGGCCTTGGCGTCATCTGCCAGCACCGCAAACCGCAGATCATCCGCCGAAAGAGCCGTCAGAATTCCCAGCGCCCCTTTCGGACCTATCCCATTGACACCGATGAGCATTTTGAACAGTTTTTGATCCTCTCTGGTCAGGAACCCATAGAGCTGCCAGCTGTCCTCCTTCACCTGCAGATACGTATACAGCCGGACTTCCTCTCCCGTCCCAGGCAGGAACTCCAGATCCCGTCCGGACAGACAGATCCCATATCCCACACCGGCCGTCTCTACTACCACAAGGCTCTCTTCCGGATCCATATAAGCCAGTGTTCCTCTCACATAAGCAATCATAGGTGTTCCTCCCGCTTTTATCTAACGCAGCAGCTCCCCATTCCCCGGTTGTAAACCACTGCATCCAGATCCTTTTGTCCTCGTTTTAAGAGATGGTATATTCATAACAATAATACGTAAACCAATCGATCATAGACTTCTTCTCATAGACCAGACGAAAGGGCGTATGATTTACCATATAATCATGACAGACCGGATTTAGATAGATAAACCGGCAGTTTCTGGGCTTTCTTTTAATGCTCGCCAGTACATGTCCCATCATTACCTCAAATACTTCCAGAGGAAACGAATTGAAGACATAAAAATAATTAAATTCGTCATAATCATCAAAGACCGTGGCATCTGCCTGAAATGCTTCACATTGGCGGACTCCCGTCTTCTCAAAATTCTGATTGGCAATATCTGCCAGCTGTCTGGACAAATCAAATCCCCGGATTTTCCCAAAGGGAAGGCGGCTCATCAAATACATAGCCTTGCCCTTTCCACATCCAATATCAATGATGGAATCCTCGCTGCTGATGGGAAATTTTTTCAATACCTTCACAAGCGCATCTGTGGAGGGCTGATATTCATTTCCCTGCCTTTCCTCAAATCCGGCTTCCTCCTGAGACATCCATCCGGAAAAATCTCCATTTCCCCGAAACAGCCGATCGTTGATCCCTGCCGCCTTCTGCCATATCCAGCAAAGGAGCTGGTATACAAGCTTAAACATGTTTTAACTCCCCCTTCAACCATAACCTCTCTGCTATCATATCATATACATACCCCAAGATCAATCATATGTCCGCCTGTCATTTCACAACATCTGTCTGTTATTTCACACCACTGCCTTGCAATCTCAAGCCCTTTCCCGTATACTGATGTGGAATATTCCAAGTTGTGAGGAAACCATCATGATCCAAATTGCCGTCTGTGATGATGAGCCTGCCCTTTGCCGTCTTTTGAACGAAAAACTTACCATGCTTCTGAATCCCTGCGGGGAACCCTTTTCGATCAACTGCTTTACCAGTTCCGCCGAGCTTCTTCATACATCCACTGCCTATGATTTGATCTTTCTGGATATCCACATGCCCGGCTTTGACGGAATGGAAACTGCCCGGATACTTCGGAAACGTCTGCCGGATTCACTTCTTATATTTATAACCATTTTGTCCGATTACATGCAGGAAGCCTTTGAGGCTGAGGCTTTTGACTATCTTCACAAGCCCATTGAGGACGCCCGGCTTGCCTCTGCTGTGAAACGGGCTCTGAAACGCCTGAGCCGGCGCAGAGAGCCTCATCTTCTGATCCACACCCTCAATCACTGCTGTTCCGTCGGTTTTAGCTCCATTTTCTACTGCGAGGTAATCAACCGCAAGCTTTATCTGCATACCCAGGAAGGCATTCTTGAATATTATGGCAGAATGGAAGAGCTGGCAGCCCGGCTGGACAGGCGTTTCTTCCGCTGCCATCGAAGCTACCTGATAAATCTGGATTATTTTAAATCCTATTCCAAGGGACAGATATGTCTTAGGGATGGAAGCTGTATCCCCATCTCCCGGCTCCGGCACCGGGAATTTATGGATGTGATGCTGGAATATATCTCCCAATATCCGCTTGGATCTTAATTCCTCTGCACACCCGGCCTGAAAGGAGGCGCCCCTTTGCATCTGTTCCTTCTGTATCTCATCTTCTTTTTTATTGTCCCTGCTGTCTCCTTTTTCTTTTTCTGCCAGTATTCCGGACATTCCTGGAAATGGAGCGGCTGTCTGCTCTATATCCTTTTCTATGCCGTACTGCTTGTGCTGGAGCAGTCTCTGCCGCTTCCCGGCGGGCTGTATATCTTCCTGGAGGCCGGTCTTTTATCTCTTGTGGGTCTGCTTTTTCATCACTCCTTCCGGGCCTCTTTTGTATACGCATCGCTCATCACCTCCGTATTGAGCATCTGCAGCGGCTGTCTTCAGTGCCTGATCTTCTGGCGCGCTGCAAGCCTTCCTCCTGACAATACTGCCCTTCTGTACCTGGACTCCCTCCAATGGCTCCTGACACTCCTTACGTTTTCTGTCATACTCTTTCAAATCCGCAGAAGACTTCCTCTGCCTGTTCCCGGTGGACGGACGGCTGCCCTTCCCCTTCTGCTGATTCCCATTCTCTTCCTATCTCTTATGGAGCGGACTATCCGTGACACAGTCTACGGAAATCTGATTATCTGGGATAAACAGAAAGGTCTTGTGTACCCCCTTGTGGAGCATACAGAAATCCTCCTACTGCAGCTCTTTGCCGGAATCTGCCTCTCTGCGAGTGTGTTTTCCTGGAAAAAAGTCACCGGCGCCATACTTCTGGAGCAACAGATTCATGCCCAGGAGATTTATTTACAGGAGCTGTCCGCCCGCTATGACAAAACCCGCTCTTTCCGTCATGATGTAAAAAACCACCTGGCTGTCATCCGGGAACTGTTGAGGGCACAGGAACCTGCGGAGGCAGAAGCCTATCTGTCTCATCTGGAAGAAGCTGCGAACAGGCTCTCTTATCCGGTTCACACGGGACGGCGGGCTGTTGATGCACTCCTTGGAAGCAAGCTTTCCCTTGCCAGGGAATACTGCATTGAGCTTCAGTTGGATCTGATCCTTCCAAAAAGCAGGGAAATCCCTGATATGGACTGGTGTATTCTTCTGGCCAACACACTGGACAATGCCTTCCACGCCAGTCTTAAACTTCCTTCCCATCTGCGCAGAACCCTGATTAAGGGCAGTCAGAAGGGAAACCTCTATCTTCTTTCCGTGGAAAATACCTGTGCCGCTTCAGATGCAAAGCTTCCAAGAGAAGGCACCGGTCTTTTCAATATCCGCTCCACAGCCGGAAAATACGGCGGAACAGTCCGGATCTCTTTCCCGGAAAACTGCTTCCGGCTGGATATCTTTCTTATTTTAAAAGAATGCGCTCTTGAGAAAGACTGACATTTGGAGACATTTCCATGTCCTTTCGCATCAAAAGAATTGCTTTCTTATTCCCTTCATGCTAAACTTGATTTGTATCAAGTCCTGCCATACAGGATGTAAAACTATAAAAATCAGCGAGGTGAATGTCTATGAATATCAGCCCTGTCAATCCTCACAATCCTTCCCAGTCCTCAGGACCTGCCAGTCCAAATGAGAATTACCAGATCAAATCTTTGGAGCAAAAGCTTAATCAGCTGAATAAGGAGAAAGAAAAAGCCCAAAAGGCAGCGAATGCAGACAAAGTAAGAGAACTGGAACAGAAAATCCAGGAAATCAAGCGCAGATTGGAAGAACTTAAGAGCCGGGAAGCCAAAAAAGAAGAGGCGCCCGGCAGCGCCTCTCCTGCCCCGTGTCCCATTCCCTCAGGGGAAACCGGAACATATGTGGATGAATCTGCTTAAAGCTTCTGTTATCATCCTGCTTCAGATTCTGCACATCTTTGAGAGAAACATATATCCCCGGCTGCAGTGAACGGTAATACCCTTTTCTTCACTGCGGCCGGGGATATATGTTTCAATGCTCCATTCCCTTCAGCCGTTCTACCAGCGCTTCTTTGGAAAAACTTCTCATAGACACAAAGATAATTACAAGCGGCACTAACACCAGTATGCCTGTGTAGGCAAGCGCATACTGGATCGGAAACCGGAACGCCATATAGAAGGCTCCCATGCGATAAAGCGCATTCATGAGGACACAGCCGCACCAAGTCCCGATCGTCATGGCCGCGCCCACAGCGCCAAATACTAAAAGAAAGCTCTCTCCCAAAAGCATTTTCTGCATTTGTTTTTTGTCCATGCCAATGGATTCAAGCATAGCAAGCTCCTGTTTCCGGGTTACAATATTGGTGATCAGCGTATTCATCATGCTTAAGATACTAAATGTCATAATGAACAGAGAAAGCCCGCTGATGGCTCCAAATATCTGATTCAAAGCCTGTTCATCGGCACTTCTGCGCTCTTTTAGAGTTTCCATGCTCATCTTTGACCCATCCGCAAGTATCTGAGAAAGCAGTTCTTCCACAGAGCCTTCCTTATCCGTTTCCGCTGCTACAAGCAGATGGGCGTTTAAGCTGTCATGGGAAAGCCACCTCAGCACAGCCTCCTCCGGCATCAGAAACCACCCGTCAAAATAGCTGTTATCCATGGAATACTGCTTATTCAAAACCCCAAGTATTTCCACTTCCCTTTCCGCCATCCTGCTGCCGTCATAGTAATGGAATGTAATCCGGTCACCTGGGATAAACCTCCAGCCGTAAATTTCTTCCACTGTATCGTTATCTGACACAAGAACATAACTGCCGCTCATCAACTTCTCGTAATCGGCGCTTCCTTCCTTCAGATATTGGCTGATTTCCCGCGTCTCCTCTTCTGTCAGCGGGTATATTCCATCATCCGTATCATATTCATCCTTCTTTGGATAATCAAAGCTTACGCCGAATCCCTTGATTTCCTGTACGTTTTTTACTCCTTCCAAATCCAGAACGGCCTGTACAAACTCCTGATCCATCGGCGCTTGTGCCTGGATGCCGCTCAATCCGTTTTCGTTCAGTTCGATGGCTGACTGCGGATAATAAATGTGAAATTCCGCATCCTTGAAATACCCCTGTCTTGCATAATTTTCTTTATCAAAGGAAGAAATGTAAATAGCCGCCATCATAAAGAGAATTCCCCCAAAAGCCAGTGAGGCAAAAGTAAGCGCTGCCTTTTTCCGGTTTTTTGAAAAATTCATCACCCCCAGGCCAAAGGGAGTCAGCCTGCGGCACAGGTTCTTATTTCCTGCCTGCTCCATCCCGTCCTGAGGCACATAGCGCAGAGCCTCCATGGGAGAGACTGCTGCAGCCAGCCTGGCAGGCCGGCCCACGGAAATCATTGTGAAAAGATAAATAAGCGCCAGTACAAGAATCGCAGTCCAAAATGTATTCCGGATACGAAAGCCCTCCGGCAGTATAAAATATCCCGCAGCAGCGCCCAAAAGGATCCCAGGAGGCGCTGAACCAAAATACAGACTGCTGCCCTCACAGAAAACAAATCTTTTTATCTGCTTCTTAGTCATACCCAGGGTACGAAGCTGTCCAAACTGATGAATTCTGCCGATGACGGACAGATAAAATACACCATATATAACCAGAACACCGGCAAGCAGAATCACCGCGCCCACAAGACTATAGAGCATAACCGTCTGTGCGTCCATGGACAGAGAATCCAAAAAGGCTTTTGAGGGACTTATATATTTCCGCTCAATTCCTGCGTCACTGCCAATCTGATAAACTGCTTCCTTACAGCTTCCGGCAGACAGATTTTCGGCATTACACAATTTTACATACACCTCATAGGGTATATCCTTTAACTGGCTTCCATGCTCTGCATAGCCCTCTGAAAAGAATACAGGAAACTGTTCTGCCTTCCTGCCGCCCTTTATGATACCGGACACCGTAAAGGATTCCCTGCTGCCGTCATAGAAGCTGAATGTCACCTTGCTGCCCTTGGCAGGCTCTATCCCCATCTTTTCTAACAGCGCTGCCTGTACCGCTATCTCATCTTCTCCTTCGGGCAGTCTGCCTTGTTCCAGCTCTCCTACGCGGATTTCATCTGTCAGCCTGTTTACATAGCAGGGCTTAATATCAAAACCGTCCATTTCTGAGAGAATGCCGTTCTTCACCTGTATCTGAAAGGAAAGCCGTTCATCCTGTTTGAGTATTTCCACCTGTTCTTTTGTCAGATTATAGTAAACTGCCTGCTGACTGTGGGAAAGACTGTCTTTTTCCTGCTGTTTTCTCCCCGTTGCATACATCAGAATGGTCATCAAAAGCGAGGAAGCAAGAACAATGGTAATCATCACAAAAGCATTTTGCATAGGACTTGCTTTCAGGCTCTGCTTTGACATATGGGAAATCATTTCTGCTGTTATTTTTTTCTTTTTCCTCATGCCGGCCGCCTCCTATGCCTGGATCTTCCCATCCTCAATCCGGATCCGGATGTCCGCCTTGTCTGCGATCTCCGGATTGTGGGTAATCATAACAATGGTCTGGTTAAATTTCTCACTTGTCCTTTTCAGAAGATCAATCACCTTACTGCTTGTACAGCTGTCAAGATTTCCCGTAGGCTCATCCGCCAGGATAATGGCAGGCTTTGACACCAGAGCCCTGGCAATCGCTGCCCGCTGCTGCTGGCCGCCGGAGAGATGACTGGGGTAATTCTTAAGTTTTTCCTCAAGCTCCAGAAACTTGACGACCTCATTCAGGAACTTTTTATCCTCCTTTTTTCCGTCCAGACGGACGGGAAGCACGATATTTTCATATATGGTCAGATAGGGGATCAGGTTGTAGTTCTGAAAGACAAAGCCAATCCGCTTGCGGCGGAACACCGTAAGCTGTTCCCCGGTCATTGTTTCCAGACTCTGGTTTTCCACCTCTACAGCGCCTGAATCAGGCGTATCCAGTCCTCCCAGCATATTCAAAAGCGTAGATTTCCCGCTGCCGGATGTGCCGATAACGGCTGCAAACTGTCCCTTTTCCACCGATACATTCACGTCGTCCAGAGCTTTAACCAGACTCTCCTCCCTGCCGTAGTATTTTTTCAAATGGGATGCCCTTAATATTGTCATGGCAGTTCCCTCCTTCTTATAGATTCCGCAAGTGTCTCCTTATTCACTGAAGGTATTATAATCCCTGTAAATAAAGATTCAACCAGGGACGCAGATTCTAATATCCACAGCGCAGATTCTAATCCGGACACAAAAAAGGACCTGGAAATCAGCGGCGGATATACCGTCTGATTTCCAGGTCTCCCTGTAAACCAAACCAGTGTCAGGGAATGGGTATTAAGATTTTTAAAACGAAGGTTCCCCTCTCACATCTGGCAGTCAGCTGTCCGCCGTATTTCTCGGCAGCCTTTTTCATATTGGAAATGCCGAAGCCATGAAGAAACGAATCCGGCTTTGTCGTGTGCTTTACCGCTGCTGATTCCTCAGGACAGTTATTTTCAATCATTACAGAAAGAAAATTCTGCACCCTTCCCGCTTTCACAAGGATGATCCGTTCTCTCTTGGAAAGCTTTTCACTCGCTTCAATGGCATTGTCAAGACCATTTCCAAAAATCGTGCTGATATCAAGGGGCTCCATAAAATCCATTCCCCCCAGATCTGCCGTGACAGAAAAATCAATCTGCTTTTCTCTGGCAGATTCTGCCTTTTCCTTCAGTATAATATCCAGAGTCGTATTGCCTGTGTGCATATAATCCTCATACAGGATCGCCTCCTGCCGAAGTTTTTCGATCATTCCTGTTGTTTCCGGCGATTGTACCTGGCGCTCCAGGACCAGAAGATGATTTTTCATATCATGGTAAAGGGACCGTACCCGTTCCTCGGCATACATCTGCTGCTGATAGTACTTTTCTTTTGTTTCCAGTTCCTGCGCATAACAGGCAGTCCGTATGGAATCAGAGAGATAGGAAGCAAGGTAGATACAGCCAAAGCTGGAAAAAACAGAAGCACCGCATATGGGATAAACAATCCAGGGATCCTCCGGCATAAAGTAAATGATCGTAAATACAGCGGTAAAGGGAGCCAGCATCAGAATATCCACCACAAACCACATTTTCATGGTTAAATGGGAAGCCGCCTGCCTAAGGTATTTTCGCAGAATCCGCCAGGACAGAATCCAGAATAAAAGTCTAAGCAGAAGCGATACAGTGTAAAACAGGGTACTTAACAGAAGCTGTTCCTCTGTCCATCCAAGCTGGATTTCTTTGGCAGCGCCGGATACCGCAAAGAACCCTCTGGCTCCTATATCCTGCATTAGATAATTCACAGCTGTAAGCGCCGGACCGAACACCAGTACTCCTGTGAGTTTCTCCAGAATATGCCCCTGATGAAATACCGCAAGATAGACAGAAATTCCAAGAAACACCCCTGCAAGACCGGCAAAATCATTGGAATATATAACCGCCTGGAATAAAAATCCACCTGCTGCAAGGGCTGCCAGCCGCACAAAAAAATTTTTATGCAGAGGCAGAAATGTATGTATCATCCTTATAAATACAATGACATACCCCCATCCCAGAAAAAAGGAAAGAAGTTCCAGACATTGAATCATAGAAAACCACCCCAGTAATCTGTCAGTTTTATCATAAATTCCTTCCGCTTTGGCTGGCTTATAGGAATACATGCGCCCGTAGTCAGAATCAGGTCCAGACCCTTCACATCCTTTACATAGGACAGATTCACCACAAAGCTCTGGTGGCACTGGGCAAACCCCTGACGGGAACAGAGGAGAGAAGCGATTTCTTTCATATTCTTATAGATAACCTGCTTCTGCCCCTCAAAGTGCAGCATTACATTCCGCTTATTTGTTTCTGCATAGCTCAGATTCTTATACAGTACCTTATACCTGCCCTGGTCATTGGAAAAGCAGAAATACGGCTCGTCTTTCCCCTGATAACGGGAAAACCAACGGTCAAGCTCCATTTTCAGGACGCCGTATTTTACAGGCTTTAAAAGATAATTGACCGCATTGTACTCATAACCCTTCCACACATACTGCTTCAGCGAGGTCAGAAATACAATCCCTACCGTACTGTCAATTCTTCGGATTTCTTCCGCAGTTTTCAGCCCGTTTAGCTGTTCCATTTTAATATCCATAAAGATCAGATCGTATTCTGCATTGTATTGTTTCAGCAATTCACTGCCATCGTGATAGACAAAACAGCAGAACTCCCGTCCCGTTTCCTGTGCATACTGCTCTAAGTTTTCCTTTAACACCCGGATAAATGCTGCTTCATCGTCACAGATTCCTATTTTAAACACACCTGTAATCTCCCTGCTTCCATTAATCAGCCGGTCTTTCCAACCAGAACCATCACACTCCTGGGCCGTACACTCAGACAATTTCTCACAATCCGCCCCGGCTTCTGCTCCTCCTCCCAGGTATCTGCCTGAACCTCCCAGTGCATCTCTCTTGGCAGACTGGGAAGGGATACTTTTAGCTCTTCCCAGTAAGCATTGGAGGCAAGGTAGACTACTTCCGGCCGCTGGCCTGCTTCCTGACCGGCAAACATCACCCCCACATAATGATCATATTCCTCAAACGTTCCCTTCCATGGCTCCACGCCGTGGAAGCTCACATCCGGAAAGCCCAAAGCTCCGCTGCTGATATTGGTCCGCAGTACTCTGTGGCTCTTGCGGAACCGGATCATATACTGGAAAAACCGGAACATACCCTGGTTCTTTGGAAGCTCCCGCCAGTCAAGCCAGGAAATCAGGTTATCCTGACAGTAGGCGTTGTTGTTGCCAAACTGGGTATTGCAGAACTCATCTCCCGCCAGAAACATGGGGATTCCCCGGCTGCACATAAGAACCGCAAAGGCATTGCGCATCAAGCGGTATCTCAGCTCCAAAACTTCCTTGTCTGAAGTCTCTCCTTCCACACCACAGTTCCAGCTGTTGTTGTCATCGGCTCCGTCTGTATTGTTCCAGCCATTCTTTTCATTGTGTTTGTGATTGTAGGAATACAAGTCATGCAGCGTAAATCCGTCGTGGCAGGTAATAAAATTCACAGAGGCATTTTCTCTAAGCAGCACTCCGTAGATATCCTGGGACCCGCTGATCCGCTGAGCTGCAGCCAGCGCCAGACCGGAATCTCCCTTCAGATAACGGCGCAGATCGTCCCGATACCGGCCGTTCCACTCTGCCCACCGGTTCCAGGACGGGAAGCTTCCCACCTGGTAGAGGCCGCCTGCATCCCAGGCTTCCGCAATCAGTTTCACATCTCCCAAAATGGGATCAAAAGCCAGAGCCTCCAGCAGAGGCGGATTCTTCAAAGGCGTTCCGTCCTCACTGCGTGACAGAATGGATGCCAGATCAAAGCGGAAGCCGTCTACCCGGTAGGTCGTTACCCAGTAGCGCAGACAGTCCAGAATCATCTGCCGCACAATGGGATGATTGCAGTTTAGGGCATTGCCGCAACCGCTGAAATTATAATATTTTCCGTCCGGCGTCAGCATGTAATAAATATTGTTGTCAAATCCTTTAAAGGAGAAGAAAGGTCCGTGTTCATTCCCCTCTGCCGTATGGTTGAAGACCACATCCAGATAAACCTCGATTCCGTTCTGGTTCAGCTCCCGAATCAGGCTTTTTAACTCATTTCCCTCCCGGTTGTATTCTGTACTGGCCGTATAGCTGGTATTGGGCGCAAAAAAGCTCACCGTATTGTATCCCCAGTAGTTGCAGAGCTTTTCTCCATCCACCTCCCGGCAGTCCTCCATCTCATCAAACTCAAAGATAGGCATCAGCTCTACTACATTTACACCCAGCTCCACTAAATAGGGAATCTTCTCTTTTAGTCCCGCAAAAGTGCCCGGATTCTGAACCCCGGAAGAACCATGCATGGTAAATCCCCGCACATGCAGTTCATAGATAATCAAATCTTCCATGGGAAGCAGCGGCGGCTTCATATCCTCCCAGTCAAAATCATCCTTTACTACTCTGGCTTTGTAATGCTTCTCCCCTGAGGCACACACGCCCCACCGGCTCTGGCCTGTGACCGCTCTGGCATAGGGATCCAAAAGAGAGCGGTTTTTATCAAAAATCAGCCCCTTATCCGGCTCATAAGGTCCATCCACCCGGTACGCATACTCAAATTCCTCAATATTCAGTTTAAACACAATCATGGAATACACATTGCCGATTCGGTAATGCTGGGGAATGGGAAGCACAACATAAGGCTGCTGCTCCTCTCTGTGAAACAGAAGAAGCTCAATGGACGTAGCGCCGTGGGAATGCACGGTAAAGTTCACGCCTCCCGGAATTGCGGTCGCTCCGTTGATCTCATAAAAACCGGGCCGTACATCATAGCCCTCAATCTGGTTCATGGGAACCAGATGAATAGTCCTTGGCAGGCTTACCGCTTTTACCGATTCCTCCTTTGGATTCATGCGTTCTGTTCTGCTTACACCCATAAAATATATTCCTCCTAATTTTAAATCGCTGCGCGACAGCTCTAAAAGGTAAAGCCCCTTGACACCCCCGCTTTAAATCCGATACAATAATACCGCGAAAGGGGGTTTTCTCATGAAGGGACAAATCTACTATCTTTCTCTTGCCAGCTTTTTTCTGTTCCTGTGTCTTACCTTGTCCAGCTGCCAAAAAGCGCCGGATCCTATTACAAAAACCAGCTTCAAACTGAATACCGTAATCACCATTACCATCTATGATTCCGAAGACACCTCACTTCTGGATGAAGCCGTTTCCCTTTGTGATCTGTATGAAAATCTCTTCAGCCGCACCAGAGAAACCAGTGAACTCTACCGCATCAACGAGGGACTGCAGCAGGAGCTTTCTCCTGACACGGAAAGCTTGTTGGAGACAGCCCTCTCCTACAGCCGCCTCTCGGAAGGTCTCCTGGATCCCAGCATCGGTCCTGTCTCCTCCCTGTGGGACTTTCACGCAGAAGAGCCCGCTGTTCCGGAGTTGGGGCAGATTCAGTCTGCGCTCCCTCTGGTAGATTATAAAAAGATTCAGATCTCCAGCCACAGGATCCACATGGATCAGGGAATGATGCTGGACTTAGGCGCCGTTTCCAAGGGATATATTGCTGACCGCATCAAAGAATTTCTGATGGAAAAGGGTGTAGAAAGCGCGGTCATCGATCTGGGCGGAAATGTACTGTGCATCGGCAGCCGTCCGGACGGCAGTCCCTTCCAGATCGGCATCCGCCAGCCCTTCGCTGGTCAAAATACCGCGGTAGCTGTCCTTTCCATCAACGGACAGTCTGTTGTCACATCCGGCATCTATGAGCGCTGCTTTGAAGAGGAAGGTGTTCTCTATCACCATCTGCTGGATCCAAATACGGGAATGCCCTGTGAAAATGAACTGGCCTCTGTCACCATCATATCCGATCACTCGGTAGACGGGGACGCCTTAAGTACCTGCTGTTTCCTTCTTGGAACGGAAAAGGGCATGCAGCTCATTGATCGTCTCCCGGATGTTCAGGCAGTCTTCATCACCCGTGAGGGTGAGATCCGATATTCTCAAAACTTTAAGGCTTCTTAAGCCGCCCGATGCTGCAAGCACGCTTCTTTACGCAAGGTCAGGTACTACCGCCTTCTTCCAAAGGCTTTGGGAACTGTTATTTTCTCAATCACAGGTGTTAAAAGGTTGGCCAGAAGAACTGCATAAGAAACGCCCTCCGAAGCGCTTCCGTACAGACGGAATAAAGCGGCCAGCGCTCCAATCAGCGCTCCGTAAAGAACCTGTCCCCTTTTGGTAATAGGAGAGGTTGTATAATCTGTGGCCATAAACCAGAACGACAGCATCAGACCGCCGCTGCAAAGCTCACGGACCAGAAAAATTTCATCAAACCCCTGATTTCCAAAGAGAACCAGCAGCAGGGTAAATACTGCAAAGCTGGAAGCCGGAATCCGCAAATTGATAATTCCCACCGCAAGCAGCAAAACGGCTCCGGCCAGAATGGCCAGGGCAGAGGTCTCACCGATACAGCCCCCCGTGTTGCCCAGAATCAGAGACAGGGGATCTACAGCCTCTCCCTGCTTCAAGGCTTCTAAGGGTGTAGGGCCTGTATAGGCGTCACAGACAAAATTCGTCATATGTCCTGCAAAGGAAATCAGCAGAAAACAGCGCCCTGCCAGAGCCGGATTCACAATATTCTGTCCAATTCCTCCAAAAAACATTTTTACAACCAAAATAGCAAAAATTCCGCCTGCAGCTCCCAGCCACAGTGGAGCATTCACCGGCAGGGACATGGCCAGCAGAAGCCCCGTGACCACTGCACTGAAATCCCCTACGGTAACCGGCCGATCCGCAAAAGCCTCATACGTAAATTCTGTGAGCACGCAGGCCACGACAGTGACCAGCATGTGATAAAAGGCACGCATGCCAAAATTGAAAATGCCAAACACAGCCGCGGGCAGCAAAGCCAGAATTACCAGGCGCATAATTCCAGAAGTAGACATGGCTCCCCGCACATGAGGAGACGCTGATACATTCATTCGTTTTTCCATTCTCTTTTCTCCTCCTACCGTTTTCCCCTGGCCAGCAGACTCCGGCGCATGGCCCGGATGGACTGGGTCAGCTGACGCCGGGCCGGGCACACATAGCTGCAGCTTCCGCACTCCAGACACTCCATGCCATAGAGACTGCGGAATTCCTCTTCCTGAAAATGCTCTGCCAGATCCGCCAGCTTCGCAGGCAGAAGGTGCTCCGGACAGGCTTCCACGCAGGAACCGCACCGGATACAAGCGCTTGGCTGAAACCGCGCCACATCATCCTTACTCATACATAACAGCGCCGAAGAGGTCTTTACCACCGGCACATCCAGATCAAACAGACTGATCCCCATCATAGGACCGCCGGAAACGAATTTCTGCGGTTCTGTCTTAAAGCCGCCTGCCGCCTCAATCAATTCTGAAAAACTGGTGCCAATGGGAACATGAAAATTACAGGGCTCTGCCAGGGCTTTTCCGGTAACCGTCACCACCCGCTCCGTCAACGGCCTGCCAAAGGCCAGAGCCTGATAAATGGCGCAAACAGTATCCACATTGTGGACAATACAGCCCGCGTCTGCGGGAAGCATGGAGGAATTGATTTCCTTTCCCGTGCAGGCATAAATCAGCATCCGCTCCGAACCCTGAGGATATTTGGTCTCCAGAACCTTTACCTCCATCCGGCTCTCCCTGCCGGATGCAAGCTGCAGGGCAGTAATGGCATCCCGCTTGCTGTCCTCAATGGCGAAAACTCCCACTGCCCGCTCAAATAGACTTAAGATCATTTTCAGACCCATAACCAGCCACTCCGGATTCTCTACCATCCGGCGGTAATCCGAGGTCAGATAGGGCTCGCACTCGGAACAATTGACAATCACAGTCCGGATCTTCTTGGGGTTCTTCACTGCCAGCTTCACATGGGAGGGGAAACCGGCTCCGCCCATGCCCACAACTCCTGCCTTCTGAATTCTCAGAATCCGGTCCCCCGGTTCCAGTTCCTGCCAGGGCTTTATATCCTCTGCCGGGAGCCGTTCGTACTGGTGATCATTCTCCACCACAATGGATAAAACCGGACTGCCGGAAACCGTCATCCGGGGCTCCACAGCCTTTATCGTACCGGATACGGATGCATGAACGGGCACAGAAATATAGCCGGCTGCCTTTGCAATCACCTGCCCTTTCAAAACCCGCTCTCCCGCCTTCACAATGGGAACAGCCGGGCCGCCGATATGCTGCTGGACGGGGTATACCAGATCTCCCTTTGGATAATATTCCTTTATCGGCTTTTCTCTGGTAAACCGTTTCCGTTTATGGGGATGAATTCCCCCCTTAAAAGTTGAATGTGCCATAGATTCCTCTCAATTTCCGTCTTTCCTTATGATTTATCTCTCTTCACATGTTTTCTCCGCTCACGCAGTGCCTGCGCTCTGGATTTCATATTCGGATACGCGCGCACGGCCCGTTCTGCAAACCAGCTGCCACGGCTCTGCAGCTGTTCGAACCGGCTTCGAAGCCCTGCCATACGTTCTTCGAACTGTACACGCAGTTCCTCCTGCCGTTCCTTTCTCTCTGCCAGAGACTGCCCTGCACCAAAGGCGGCAAATGCATCCAAGCGGGCCTCCAGGCGCCTCCTAAGCTCCGTGCCATGCTCAAATCCCCGATAAGCTTCCAGCCGTTCCCTGAGCTCCTCTGCTGTCCGGAAAATTCGGGCAGACTGTATATACTCGTAAAGCTCGTCGATAACCGCATCCATATTTCGAAGCTTTTCGCCAATCTGCATGGCATTCATAAAGGATATGCCAAAATCCACTGCATAAATAAAAGAAGCCGTTCCTGCCAGCAGCTTTCCCACAGATACGGAATAGGCAGCCGTAATCCGCTCTACCGCCGGCTGAAAGCCATAGAACAGGATAATGGTAAAAATTCCCCATCCCAGAGATGCACCCAGGCAGATTCTTCCCTGAAAATTGTACTTATTCTTACTGTAATCCCACCAGCTTGTATGAAAAATATGCTCCATCAGGACCGCTGTCAAATACTCTAACAAAGTCGGAACTACCACGCCACCCGCGTAAAGCCAGAACAGACTGCCGGAAACAGGCTTTAAAATCAGATAGACGCTCACCGCCCCGAAACCATAGATGGTACACACCGGCCCTGTTACAAAGCCGCGGTTCACCAATCTTTTTTCCTTCACTGAGACATAGCAGCTTTCCCATACCCAGCCCAAAAAGCTGTAAATAAAAAACCAATTAAATATATGGCAGAGATCTACCCCTCTGATCTGAAACTCCCACATAGAAGTAAACCTCCTATTTTTCGTTCCGCAATATCTCTCAACAAGGCGCGAGGACACGCACGCCAGTGCCTGTCCTCCCGTCAAATTCGTTCAATTTTTAATTGGTTTACTCTTCTTCGGCAGCAACGTCCATATCCACATCATCATAATCTGCATCCGGCCCGCTCTGAGACGCCTGCAGTGCCTTCATGCTTAAGCTGATCTTTCTGTCTTCTTCGTTGAAATCTACAACTTTTGCCTCAAGCTCCTGTCCAATGGAAAGAACATCTGCCGGCTTTTCTACACGCTCTCTGGAAATCTGGGATACGTGAAGCAACGCGTCCACGCCCGGCTCCAGTTCTACAAAAGCGCCGAAATCGGTCATTCTTGCAACTCTTCCCACTACAATATTGCCCGGCGCATACTTCTCTGCCGCATCCAGCCAGGGATTCTGATCTTCAAACTTAAGGCTTAAGGCAATCTTTGTATCCTTGATATCCTTGATCAGGACGGTAATCTCTTCTCCAACCTTGAATACCTTCTTGGGATTCTCAACCCGTCCCCAGGACATCTCAGAAATATGAAGCAGTCCGTCTGCTCCGCCCAAGTCTACAAATGCGCCGAATTCGGTTACATTCTTGATCACACCGTCAACCACGTCGCCTACATGAATCCGCTCAAAGAGCGCTTTCTGAAGCTCTGCCTTCTCAGCCATTACCAGCTGCTTGCGGTTGCCAATGATTCTTCCTCTTCTGGGATTGAACTCAGTAATCACAAAGCTGATCTCCTGGCCTTCATACTTGGCCAGATTCCGCTCATAGGTATCAGACACCAGGCTGGCCGGAATAAATACTCTGGATTCATCCACAACAACACTTAAACCGCCCTCCAGTACCTGTGTAACCTTTGCAGTCAGTACCTCTTCATTCTCAAAGGCCTCTTTCAAACGCTTGCTTCCACGCTCTGCAGCCAGTCTCTTGTAGGTCAGGAGCACTTGTCCCTCCCCGTCATTTACCTTCAAAACCTTAACTTCCATGGTATCTCCCACCGATACGCAGGTAGTCAGATCCACCGGAGTGTTGCTGTATTCACTCTTGGTAAGAATACCGTCTGATTTATAGCCTATGTTTAAGATGATCTCATCTTCTTTGACATCAATAACAGTGCCTTCGACAACCTCTCCATTCCGTATTGTTTTTAATGAATCTTCCAACATTTGTTCAAAACTTAATTCTGACATGTTTTTGAACCTCCTCAATAATTTTCTTTGGGGTGGAAGCCCCTGCGGTAAT
>CATJHO010000076.1 GCA_949740535.1 uncultured Lachnospiraceae bacterium | reverse complement strand
TACTGCGTTGATTATCTGGGAAATGCCTGTCACAAGGGAGGTCAATTCATCATCAGAAAGATACAGCGGAGAAAGAGAAAATCCAGTCAGATCTTTTTTGATATTGATATTGGGAGATTGGCAGTAATCCTGAAACTGCTTTACAAATCCAAAGATATACTGCATAAAATACTGCATATAAAGTTCACCGGAATTTTTCTCAACCATGGTTTCCATATTGCTGTTGATGCCGCATGCGAGTGCATAAGTTTTTTCTACCGTACCGCGTACCTGTGTTTCTTCTACTACCTGTAATATGCCGTCGCTCAACATTTTTTTGATGTGCCGGTATAAGGTGGCTTGAGGAATATCGTTATAAGTATTGGCCAAATGCTTCGCAGTTGCTTTCCCCTGTGAATGTATTTCAAGAAGCAATTTACATTTCACTGGATTTGTAATACAATCCATAAACTTATCTGTCATCTTTCGCCCTCCCTAAGCAGCTCCACTAACACTTTTCGCGCATCCTTTCGCTATGTTTTGGTTCTAGGGTTCACAGTCACATAGTATACAAACATTTAGTTTATCGTTTTTCTCTTTTCAGAAACGTGTTCCCATTATCCCTAGAACTCTATTACTCTATTTTTTCTTTTATGTTCGTTATTCTATTAAAAGATTCAAGTCAAGGATTGACGGTATCCGTTCCATAAGGCTGATATAACGAGAATTTAGCGGCTTGCTTGAAATTCTGCAAATTTCTTCGCCCTTTCTTTAATGTCTTTAGCAACATCTGTCCTGCCTGCAATTTCTTTCAATATGCCCATAAATTCCTCTGTATGCTCCCCAGCATTGATACACCTGTTTAACATCCAAACTGTCGTACTGGCCGGGGTTCTTTTTACCGATTCCGCAAGAAAGTTTTCATATTCTCCATCGAATTGTTCGATAAAATGCACGATCGCACCGGGATCTCCAAAATAGGCTAGTGGATGACGCTCAAACAACTTTAACAATGGCTCAATTGCTTCCGATTTATACCCCGCATTCGTAATCACATCTACGCTGTCATATATTACAGATATATCTGCCTCATTATATTCATCAATAGATCGCTCAATCCTTGCAATCACCTTCTCTAGAATTTCCATATCTGCCATTGTATATCCCCTCCCCAAATTTGGATTTGCTGTTCTAAATATTATCATAAGCAACCAACTGATTCAATATACCTTAATTAAATTACCCGTGTTTTTCTGCGCAAGGCTTTAAGCCAGAAAGAGACTTATTTTTTCCATGAAAAGAGAGGACACCTTCTATTTCCGAAAAATGGCCTCTCTAAATAATTCCACGAACGCTTTTTGTGCATCCCGTAACTACGTTTTTGTTTTAAGGTTCACAACCACATGGTATAAAGAACCCTTTCTTTTTATGGTTTTTATATGACCTGACTTGTAATAAAAAAACCTGTAAACGCCCATGTTTACAAGGTTTTCTTAACTCCCCAAGTTGGGCTCGAACCAACAACCCCGCGGTTAACAGCCGCGTGCTCTACCTGTGCTGCGGTTACATACCGTAATAACACAGGGAATCATCCCGGAGGTTTGGTTGACCGCAGCCTCCGGGATGCATGATATGGCTTTTGTGGATTTATATCTTGAAATATCAGGTGTAGACCAGGCTGG
>CATJHO010000075.1 GCA_949740535.1 uncultured Lachnospiraceae bacterium | reverse complement strand
TTCGAGGGAGTGGGGGCCTCCTCTCGGAGACCCCCGAGTGTTATGAATGAAATACTGATATGTGTTCTTGCTACATTCTTAATATAACAAAGAATTGTGACCAATATATGTCCAGCTTCTAAAAAAAGAATAAAGTAAATTAAGAAATTATTATAAAAGACAAAAGAAAATCAAAACCGTCTTTTTTATCTCATTTACAGGACGCCGGCCCCCTGTCCGATGTCCACCACATAGAACTCTGCCTTGATTCCTGTACGCTCCTCATAAGCTGTACCTACCGTCTCAATAAACGCGTCCACCTGCTCACTTTCCACAATGCTGACGGTACATCCGCCGAATCCGCCGCCTGTCATGCGGGACCCCAGCACACCCGGAATCTTCCAGGCTTCCTCTGCCAGAATATCCATCTCCGGGCAGGATACCTCATAGTCATCCCGCAGAGATACATGAGAAGCATTCATCAGCTTTCCAAACGCCTCAATATCATTTTCCTTCAGGGCCTTTACTGCCTGCAGGGTTCTCTGGTTCTCGTAAACCGCATGTTTTGCCCGCTTCTGCTCCACCGGATCTGCAACTGCTGCCTTGTGCGCCTCAAAGGCTTCCACATCCAGATCCCCCAGTGTTTCAATGGATACCACCTTCTGAAGCTGTTTCAGGGCCGACTCGCACTGCTGGCGGCGCACATTGTACTCGGAACCTACCAGGCTGTGCTTCACATTGCTGTTGGCGATTACAATGCGTGCATGCTCAAGCTTCACAGATGCATACTCATAGGTCAGATCTGCCGTGTTCAGGAAAATCGCATGATCCTTCTTTCCCATGGCGCTTGCGAACTGATCCATAATTCCACAGTTCATACCATTAAAGTTATTTTCCGAAAACTGCCCAATCAGGGCAAGCTCCACCTGGCTTACCTCAATTCCAAACAGATCCCGCAGTACCACGCCTGTCAGTACCTCCAGAGAAGCCGATGAGGAAAGACCAGAGCCGTTGGGGATATCTCCGGCAATCACTATATCCATACCTGCAGGAACCTGGTATCCCTTCTCTCCAAAGGCCCAGATAACTCCCTTGGGATAATTGGTCCATCCAGCCGCGTCGCTGCATACCAGATCGTCCAGGCTGGTCTTAACAACTCCGTTCTCCTCAAAATTCATGGAATAGAAACGCAGCACCCGATCCTCCCGCTTTCGGGCCGCCGCATAGGTCCCCATAGTCAGCGCGCAGGGAAATACATGACCGCCGTTGTAATCCGTATGCTCTCCAATGAGATTCACCCGCCCCGGCGCAAAATAGGTACGGATATCCCCATCCCCGCCATACAGCTCTGTAAATTTCTTCAATACCTGTTCTTTCATTTCCAAAAACCTCCCATTTTCCTTCCATATTTTCTTGTCTTCCCTCAATGAACAAGAGATACGCCTTTTGTCCATCCAGCGTAATATGTATCCTGCCGCCCGGTAACTGCCAGGCACTCACAGCTGCCATAAAGCACTTCTTGTCTCATTGCATGATTAAAACACAGACACCCTTTTCAAACAATGATACACTTTCAGTATAATAAAAAAAGGAGCGCCTGTCCACACAGGCGCCCATAAATATTCAAAAAAATATCTTCACAGAACCTTTGACAAAAAATCCTGAAGTCTCGGATCCTTCGGATTCGCAAAAAATTCCTGCGGCGTGTTTTCTTCTTTGATTACACCCTCATCCATAAACACCACTCTGGTTCCCACTTCTCTGGCAAAACCCATTTCGTGCGTTACAACCACCATGGTCATTCCATCCAGAGCCAGCCGCTTCATCAGCTCCAGTACCTCTCCTACCATCTCCGGATCCAGCGCGGAGGTGGGCTCATCAAACAGCATTACCTTGGGATTCATGGCCAGGGAGCGCACAATGGCGATTCTCTGCTTCTGGCCTCCGGAGAGCTGAACGGGATAGACATCTGCTTTATCCTCCAGATTCACCAGCTTCAAAAGGCGCATGGCCTCCTCTTCCGCCTGTTCTTTGGTCATCAGCTTCAATTGAACGGGAGCCAGCATAATGTTCTTCTTCACAGTCAGGTTGGCAAACAGATTAAAATGCTGGAATACCATGCCCATATGGCGGCGGACCTGATTGATATCCGTTTGGGGGTTTGTAATCTCCTCCCCGTCAAAGGTTATGGTTCCGCTGGTAGGCTGCTCCAAAAGATTCAGGCACCGTAAGAAGGTAGACTTGCCGGAACCAGAGGGACCTACAATGACGACTTTTTCTCCCGGACGGATATGTGCGTCAATATGAGAGATTACCTGATTCTCTCCAAATGTCTTTGATAAATCCTTAACGTATATCACTCTGTCTCAGCCTCCTCTCCATTTTGCCCAGCAGCCAGCTTAACGCCATTACCATCAGCAGGTAAATCGCCGCAATGGCAAGAAAGGGTACAAACGCCTGGTATGTATTGGCATTTACAATCATCGCGCCCTTGGTCAGGTCTCTCAGGCCGATTACCGTCACAATAGAAGTTTCCTTCAAAAGAGTAATCAGCTCATTGCCCAGCGCCGGAAGTACATTCTTGAAGGCCTGGGGAACAATGATAAAGCGCATGGTGGACGCATAATCCAGTCCCAGCGAACGTCCCGCCTCCATCTGGCCTTTGTCAATAGACATAATGCCGGAACGCACAATCTCCGCCACATATGCGCCGGAATTGATTCCGAAAGAAATTACCGCGCAGCGGATCAAATTCCCGTCTGTAGCCCTCTGACCGGCAAAGATAACAAACCACATAATCAGCAGCTGTACCATCATAGGGGTTCCCCGGATCACCGTCAGATAAACCTTGCAGGCTCCATTCATTACTTTCAGAAGAAAGCTCCGCTTATTCGCCGGCTGCTGATCATGGGCGGAACGCACAACAGCCGTTATCACTCCCAGAATCACGCCTAATATCAAGGCAAGTACTGTTACCATCAGGGTAACCTTCACTCCCTTGACAAAATACATATAATTATCCTTTAAGATAAAGGTCTGGTAAATCCCATTCTTAAAGCTTTCCCATTGTCCCTCCACGCTTTTTGTTCTCCCCCTCTCCCGGCGTCCGCTAAGCCGTGTCCTGTTTCCTTTTGTATTCTTATCCTCTCTTGGCCCTATACGCCTTTGTCAAAAGAGGGCAGTATAACAATCGGGCAGGGAACCCCTGCCCGACAAGCCGGCACATGCTGTAAAGCAGCCAGCTTTCTCTCCACGCACCTATTCTGCTTTGATGTACTTATCCAGAATCGCCTGAATGGAACCGTCCTCAGTCAGTTCTTTCAGGGCCGCATTCAATGCATTCAGCAGAGGCTCATTGTCCTTGGAAACTGCAGCCGCATAATCCTCATTCATATATTCGGTATCCAGAATCTTCAGTCCCTCATTAACTTCTACAAAGCTGAGGGCCGGCTGCTTATCAATTACAACACAGTCCACTGCTCCTTTCACCAGATTCTGCACTGCCGTAGAACCATTGTCATAAGCCCGGATGCTCTCTTCACCGTAATCCTCCTCACAGAAGGTATGTCCGGTGGTTCCTGTCTGTACACCAATCAGCTTTCCATTCAGATCTTCTACCGACTGAATGGGAGAATCTTCCTTCACAATAATTACCTGTACGCCGTTTGCATAGGAATCTGTAAAGTTTACATTCTGCAGTCTTTCCTCGGTAACTGTCATTCCTGCAAGACCGATATCTACCTTGCCTGTCTGAACGGAAGTTACAATGGAATTAAAATCCATATCCTGGATCTCCAGGGTCAGTCCCAGCTTCTCAGCCAGAAGCCCTGCAATCTCTGCGTCAATTCCCACAATGTCATCTCCGTCATAAAACTCATAAGGCGGGAATGTGGCGTTGGTTCCCATGGTGAGAACTCCTTCGGTTACAGTAGTGAACTCTCCTGCCGCCTCTCCGCTTTCTGCAGGCGCTCCATCCTCTGCGGGCGCTTCTGCATCTTCTGCCGGCGCTTCAGCCTCTGCCGGCGCTGCCGGCTCTTCTGTCTTTGATCCGCAGGCTGCCATTGAAACACACATGGCGCCTGCCAGCAGCAATGCGATTAATTTTTTCATGTTCTTTCCTCCCAAATGATATAATAAACTATACGAAAGCACAAAAAGGCTTTCTTTCCGGCCGTATACTTACAGCCTATCCATCATTTTATCATTAATTTCTAAAATTACAAGAGAAAATATGAATAAATTTGAAGATTTTCTGCATAAAATTTCGTTTTATTTTACGGAAACTGCATTTCGTTGACTTTATGGCAGGGTATGTTATACTAATGTACTGATACATTTATTACATCCTGCACTTTTTACTGGATATCAATCAGTCAGCGCACAAGCTGAAATGCTGAGAAAGAAATGAGGTATTGACAACTATGGATATTTTTGAATGGCTGAAGGTGCTCCTGCTGGGTGTTGTGGAAGGTATTACCGAATGGCTTCCCATCAGCAGCACCGGACATATGATTTTAATCGAAGAGCTGGTACATTTAAATGTAACGCCGGAATTTATGGAAATGTTCCGGGTGGTTATCCAGCTGGGCGCCATCCTGGCTGTAGTGGTATTGTATTTCCAGAAGCTCTGGCCCTTCACCACCCCAAAAAACGGCTGGATCAAAAAAGAAACCTGGTCCCTCTGGTTCAAGGTGCTGGCTGCCGTCCTTCCTGCCGCTCTCATCGGCATTCCCTTTGACGACAAGCTTGACGCCCTCTTCTACAATTACCAGACTGTGGCTGTAACCCTGATTGTGTATGGTGTTCTCTTCATTGTCATCGAAAACCGGAACCGGGGCCGCAAACCTGTGGTACGGGATTTCCGCCAGTTGAGCTTCTCCATGGCTTTCTTCATTGGCGCATTTCAAGTGCTGGCGCTGATCCCCGGCACTTCCCGTTCCGGAGCCACGATTCTGGGAGCCATGCTCCTGGGGCTTGCCCGCCCGCTGGCCGCTGAATTCAGCTTCTTCTTAGGCATCCCTGTTATGTTCGGAGCAAGCCTTTTAAAGCTGGTGAAATTCGGTTTTGCATTTACCGGCACAGAGCTTGGCATACTGGCAGCGGGTATGATCACCGCCTTTGCGGTATCCATTCTTGCCATCCGGTTCCTGATGGGCTATATCCGCAGGAATGACTTCAAGGCCTTTGGATACTACCGGATTATTCTGGGTATTCTGGTGCTTTCGTACTTTCTCCTTCTAGGCTGATGTACGGACAGACGCTGCTGCAAACAAATAGTTTCTACAACAATATCATAGAAATGTCTGCTGTATCCTTTCTATAATATCGTAGAATCACTCTATTTTTCAGCGCCCCGCTGGAAGCATATCGTTTCTGCACCTTCGTATATAAAAAGGGAACATCGCAAAAGTCTCTTATCTGCTTTTGGGATGTTCCCTTATCTTATATCCTAAAATTCTTTCTCCTGTCTACGCTTCCAAAAGCTTCTCCACGCTGGCCAGCTTCACGCAGAGCACAAAGAGATCCGTGGCTGTTGCAAGCTCTTCCCTGGTCGGGAAGGAGGGCGCTATACGGATATTGCTGTCCTTTGGGTCTTTCCCGTAAGGATAGGTTGCCCCTGCCCCGGTCATCACCACACCTGCTGCCTTGCACTTGGCCACGATGGCCTTGGCACATCCTTCCATGGCATCGAAGGAAATGAAATAACCACCTCTGGGACGTATCCAGCTGCCAATTTCCAGTCCTGCCAGCTCCCGCTCGAAGGTCTCCAGAACCGCCTCAAACTTGGGACGCATAATTGCCGCATGCTTGCGCATGTGGGCATGAATGCCGTCAATATCCTTAAAGAAGCGCACATGGCGGAGCTGATTCACCTTGTCGTGACCGATAGTCTGAATGGTCAGCTGTTTCTTGATATCCTTCAGATTGTTGGGCGATGTGGCGATGCAGGCCACACCCGATCCGGGAAAACTAATCTTCGAAGTAGAGCAGAATTTGTATACCAGATCCGGGTTCCCGGCTTTCTCACATTCATCCAGAATCTCCAGCAGAAAATCCTGCTGATCCTCATATAAATGGTGCACGCAGTAAGCATTGTCCCAAAAGATCCGGAAATCCTCTGCTGCCGGCTTTAAATGTGCAAAGCGGCGGACCGTCTCATCTGAATACGTAATGCCCTGAGGATTGGAATACTTTGGCACACACCAGATTCCCTTGACGGCCGGATCGCTGCTGACCAGCTTCTCTACCTGATCCATATCCGGTCCTTCGGGTGTCATGGGCACTTGGATCATCTCTATTCCAAAATACTCTGTAATGGCAAAATGCCGGTCATATCCCGGTACCGGGCACAGAAACTTTACCTGATCCAGCTTTGCCCAGGGAGTATGTCCCATAATTCCATGAGTCATAGCGCGCGCTACGGTATCATACATCACATTCAGGCTGGAGTTTCCATAGATAATAATTTTATCCGGAGATACCTCGGACATCTGCCCCAGAAGCTCTTTCGCCTCTTTGACCCCATCCAGCACACCGTAATTCCGGCAGTCTACACCTTCTGAATCCTTCAGATCCGCTTCGCTGTTCAGCACATCCATCATTTCCATAGAAATGTCCAGCTGTTCTACGCTTGGCTTTCCTCTGGACATGTCCAGATGCAGATTCTCTGCCTGTGCTTCCTGATATCTCTTCTCCAGCTCTGCCTTTAACTGCAGAAGCTCATCCCTGCTCATTTCCCGGTAAGGTTTCATCATGCTCCTCCTCTTCTTGTCTCTATCGGGTCCCTGGCTCTTGTGTCAGAACCACAGCCTCTCTGTCAGCATTATTTCTTGTAGCAGATTATCCCTTTTTCTTAAATTTGTCAAGCCATTTTTCCATGTCAGCCAAAGACTTCCTTCACCAGATTGTTATACTCCTGCCAAGTGGGATGTTCGCTTAAATCCTTCAGAGCTTCAGCAATCGATCGGTACATCCAGGCATGCATGTTCTTATCCTTCACATTAAAGCGCTCCCATACCGCATCTCCGATAATGCAGACATCCCGGTGGATAGAACGCAGATTGGATAATTTATCTGCCAGAGCCAGTATCTTTGCATCCATATCCGCCTTGGTTTTCAGAAACGTAATTGTCTCCTGCTTACGGATTTTCCAGGTAAGCTCTGCGGGAAAATTTCTCCGCTTGTCCTCGCTCTCTCCCATCACCAAATCGGTAATCCGCCGCCCAAAACGGGCATAGAGATCGTCTTCTGCAGCCTCTGTATCTTCCAGTACATCATGCAGGACTGCCGCAGCGATTACTTCCTCATCATCTGTCATTGCCGCCACAATCGCAGCAGCCTCAATGGGATGTACAATATAAGGAATATTCGTCCCTTTTCTCGTCATCCCTGAGTGTGCTTTTGTGGCAAAAATAATTGCCGAATCCAATAATGTCAAATCCTTCTCCATTCTATTTCCCCATATCTCTTATGCATATACCCGCAGAATTGTAGAAACCTCTTTGATCATAGACATCTCCCCAAGAACCAGAAGGGAATCCTTGAAATGCCGCTCCAGTACCCGCTCCGTAATCACTGCCAGTTCTGCCAGCTCCCCGCGCTTATTCTTCTGAATCACCTGGGCAATGCTTACATTATTATTACCAAATACAGAAGCAATTCCCGCCAGCACCCCAGGCCGGTCCTCCACCTGCAGCCGCAGGAAATAACAATGGCTTGTCTCATCCGCCGGTTTTACCCGCAGATTTTTATAGCAGGTACACCCCAGTCTCCCGGTGCTTCCTGCCTGAATATTCCGGACAGCCTCAAAAATATCCCCCGCCACAGCACTGGCTGTCGGATATCTCCCGGCTCCCCGCCCCAGAAACATAGCATCATCTACTGCATCTCCATGAACAAACACGGCATTAAATGCATCCTGCACGGAAGCCAGGGGATGGTACTTGGGAATCAGCATCGGATACACGCCCGCTTCAATTCCGTCCTCTGCATTTCTGGCCACTCCCAGAAGCTTAATTACCATATTTAACTCATCGGCATAGGCAATATCTGCCGCCGTAATCTTCGTAATTCCCTCTGTAAATACGTCTCCAAAGGTCACTCTGGAATTGAAAGCAATGGACGCCATAATAGCCACTTTCCGCCCTGCGTCGTATCCTTCTACATCCGCTGTGGGATCTGCTTCCGCATACCCAAGCTCCAAAGCAAGTGCAAGCGCATCAGAGAATTCCATCTTGTCCAGAGTCATACGGGTCAGAATGTAATTGGTTGTCCCGTTTACAATTCCCATAACTTCTGTAATATAATTGGCCGCCAGACACTGCTTAAGAGGACGGATAATCGGAATCCCCCCTGCCACTGCCGCCTCGAACATCAAATCACAGCTGTGTTCTGCAGCCATATCCAAAAGCTCTCTTCCATAATCCGCAAGAAGATCTTTGTTGGCTGTCACTACATGCTTCCCCGCCTGCAGCGCCTCCAAAAGATACGTCCGGGCCGGCTCAATGCCGCCCATCAGCTCAATCACAATCTGAATTTCCGGATCTTCAAGAATCTCCTTCCATTCCTCTGTAAACTGTGCGGAGTCCATTCCTTCCCGCTTTTTTCCTTTATCCCGTACTAAAATTTTCTTGATCTCTACAAAAGCGCCCAGTTTCTTGGGCATCTCTTCCCACTGACGCTTCAGGATCTCATAGACGCCGCCGCCAACAGTACCCGCGCCCAAAAGCGCCGCCTTTATAACCGGAATCTCTCCCATCTTCTCCTCCTAATGTCTGAAAGCTTTTGTGTCTTTACACAAGCCTACTCCATAAGTGTACTATGATTTTACAGACATGTCAAAAAACTTTTGGGAAAATAACGAAATTTTGTAACAGTTTGAACGGCCGGAGGCCGTTCAAGAAGATGCCGTCTGAATTATTATACAGTCTCCTGAAACTCCGTCATACAATCCCGGAACCGCAGCGGAAGCAGGCCCTGCTGGCAGCGGGGATTCCGGCGCTCCTCAATGGCAATGGCTTTGCAGAAGCTCTTCCATAGCTCCTGAAACTCCCGCTCTCTGCCGGAACGCCGTTCCAGACAGGCGGGATTCAGATCCCCGGCATCTGCCAGTACCCACAGAGTTCCTCTGGGATGCACAGCCATCAATCCCCGCTTCTTATCATGAATCACCCAATGCTCCTGCCGGAAACGCTCCGCAAAGTGAGGCGCCAAAAGGGGCAGCACTGCACAGACAGGCTCAATCTGTGCGTAAAGCACACCGTTTTCCAGCTCTTCAAAGCGGACAAATCCCATATAGCGGTGAGCCTCATGCCAGGCCTTGGTCCTCAGCCGCATTACCAGGGAAACACAAGGATTCTGAAGGCAGTTCACCACCTGCTGTCCGTTCTTCATATGCAGGCCCAGCACTACCATCCGATAGATGGCATCGGCTCTCCCGCTGTCCTCACAGGCCGCCGCATAGCACACCGCTTCAAAGGCTTCCTCACCCAGTCTTTCCCGGATGGTACCAAGCACCTTCTCTGCCTTGGAGGCATCCGTCTTTACCTGGCGGTAATCACAGAAAAGTTCCAGGCTGTCCTGTTCATCCGTCTTCAGACGCACGCGGTCATGTCCCAGACGGCTGTCCCACGCCTCATAGACGCCGGTCAGAATTCCATACAGGCTGTCCTCACACCAGAAAACTGTCGTAGTTGTCATATCTCTGTCCCTCATTCTCGTTTAGCAGTCTCCCTTCCGGGTTCCCTGAACCGGAATCATTTACCGTCACGGAAGGGTGAAGTCCCGTCATTGTGCAGACAGCCCACACGCCGTGCGTCCGGAAGACTCCGATGATACCGAAAAATTAAAATCATCAAATAAAGATAACTGGCGGTAAGTCATCTGCTCCCCAAGCCCCAGGGGCAGGCGTTCCTTTACGCTTAAGAGATTCCGGGTTATATAGTCTTCCTCAATGCGGATGGGATACATGGTACGTCCCCGGCAGGTGATAAAATAGAGCGCCCGCTTCAGTACCACTCCCATCCGCTTCAAATCCGGGAAATCCAGGCTTCCCAGCCGTCTGGCCTTTACAATCCGCCGGGCGGAACGGACGCCGATTCCCGGCACCCGGAGAAGCGTCTGGTAATCTGCCCGGTTTATCTCTACCGGAAACTGCTCCAGATGGCACAGAGCCCAGTCACACTTGGGATCCAGAAGCACATTAAAATTGGGCTTCTCTTCCGAGAGCAGTTCTTCCGCCCGGAATCCGTAGTAGCGCAGCAACCAGTCGGCCTGATACAGCCGGTGCTCCCGCAGAAGCGGCGGTCCACCGGGCAGAGCCGGAAGCAGGCTGTCCTCATTGACCCGCACAAAGGCAGAATAGAACACCCTCTTTAAGGCAAACTTCTGATAGAGAGCCTCTGCCACAGACACGATCTGGTAATCACTCTCCGGTGTGGCTCCGATAATCATCTGGGTCGACTGTCCCGCCGGCACAAATCTGGGTGCATTCTGGTACAGCGCCAGTTCATTGCGGTTCTCCGCCATACGGTTCTGTACCTGGCGCATAGGCGTGAGAATCCGCGTCCGGCTCTTGCTGGGGGCAAGCCTCTTCAGACCCTCTGCCGTGGGAAGCTCCAGATTAATACTCATCCGATCCGCCAGATAACCGGTCATCTCGATCAGCCGGGGATCCGCACCGGGAATGGCCTTTACATGAATATAGCCGCCAAAGCCGCATTCGTGCCGGAGCTTATACAAAGTCTGGAATAGAAGCTCCATGGTATAACTGGGGCTCTTTAAGATCCCGGAGCTCAAAAAGAGGCCCTCGATATAATTACGGCGGTAAAATCCCATCACCAGATCGCAGACCTCCTGAGGCGTAAAGGCGGCTCTGGGAACATCATTGGACACCCGGTTCAGGCAGTAACGGCAGTTATAAATACATTCGTTGGTAAAAAGAATCTTCAGCAGAGAAATACAGCGTCCGTCTGCGGAAAAGCTGTGGCAGATTCCCGGCTCAATGCAGTTTCCCACACCCTTTCCTGAATTTCCCCGCTCTGTGCCGCTGGAAGTGCAGGCCACATCGTATTTGGCCGCATCCGACAGGATATTCAGCTTTTCCATCAATGAAAGGTTCTCTGGCACACGTACCTGCATCTTATCTCTCCCTTTATCGCAAACATTTGTTCGGAACATTTGTTTTGATTATTCTATCACAAAAGAGAGAAAGATACAAGGCTAAAATGAAATGTTTTTCAAACGGACTGCAATATGCTCTACTGCCTGTGAAAGATATTCAAACAGTCTGGTATTTTCCCCACACCATTCATCCACCAGCGCCTGAACCGCCTTTATCAAATATCGGTTAAGCTCCGGCAGTTCCATATCCGCAGACCGGCTCTGTATCCGCTTATAATCAGCTTCCGTCAGCTCCGGCTCTGTGAAAGGCTTTTCAGCCAGCACATGCCCGGTCAGCGCCATAAGAAGAACTTCACAGATATTGTCCAGACTGTCCCGGTACTCCGGATCATATAGAAACAGCACCCTCTGCACATACTCCTCCGGGAAAGTCCTAAGGAAGTCCTGTTCCAGACAGATACATTCCAGATATGCCTGAATCTTCTGGATCCCCCTGCAGGCCGGCAAATCCCGCAGAACCGGATAGTCCAGGGTCAGAATCGTTTCCTGCGGAGCAAATCTTATATCATACCACCGAAAGAACTCCGGAAGTCCCTTAAAAAAGGTATCCTCCAGACAGCGGATCTTATAGGAACAAAATTCCGGGAGAATCCGGTTATACAGTGTAAGGGTCTCTTTTACCTTCTGTTCCACTGCTACCAGTCCCGCCTCATACATCTGCCGGGCGGATACCCTTTGCAACGCAGACACAGCGTCAGATTTCCCCTCTTCTGCCACGCGGATGCAGTATAACACAGCCTCCATCAACTGCTGCGCCTTCTCATAGGAAATAGATGTGCTCTCATTTCCTGTGTATTTTTCAGCCAGTCTGCTTACAATGGGAAGCAGCTCCTCCATTTCATAATTCATTTACACCCCTCCTGTAGTCTAAGATACCCTGTCACTTGTCCGCATAATTATCACTTATTCTTACCTGCATATGGTTCACGGATTCCTTTAAAACAGAGCTTCCAGAGCCTCCAGATACAGTTCCCGGTCCCACCTCTGTACCTCGTCAAATCTTCCATACTCCCCACATCCCTCCGATGCCTGATATCCCCGATACCCTGCACGCACTGCCTCTGCAAAAATCCGAAGACAGGTCCCCTCCAGATAATTCAGATCGCCAAAGCAGATTTCATCAAACTGCTCCCGCATAAAATGAAGGAGTTCATCATCTGTAAGCTCATCCTGCATCTCATTCTTGTACTCATAGAAAATATCCTGCAGGCGGATCAGCGTATCCACAAAATTACTCTGATCAATAAAATCAGAATCACAGAACGCTTCTATCATTTTAGGCAGTATTCCTGCTCCGAATTCCACCCGCCTCTCCTTTTGCAGCACATGAGCCCGCTCCTTAAGAAGCAGTTTCGTGTCCTCTTCGCTTAAAGCGAGGCCAAACCGCTGTGTTTTTTGATTCATCTCCATAATCTCAGCCAGCTGCAGCTGTCTCTGCAGTAAAACCATCCAATCCTTCTCCATATGACTGCCCTCCTGCTTTTTCTGTAATCAAATGATTGTTATTTCCCCACTTCCCAAAATCGTAACAGATTATTACTATAGCACCCAGACAGGATCGTTACCAGTCTTGAATTTTTCCAAATTTTGTGTTATAATAAATAACAGAAAAGGGAACAACGCAACGCGTCTGTTCCCTTTTTCCAGCTTTCTCTTTCTTCTGTTTTCTACCTGACTGCAGACTTATTCTTCAATCACATCATCTTTCCCAACCGGCAGTACAGCCGCAAGAATCATTCCGGCCACTGCTGCCAGCGCAAGACCAGAGATGGTCACGGTTCCGGCCACAGGAATACTGTCACAGCCGATTCCCAGCACAAAAATCAGCGCCGCGATCATCAGGTTCCGGCTGTTGCCGAAGTTTAAGCGGGAATTGATCAGAATCCGCACGCCTACCGAGGAAATCATACCATAAAGTACAATACTGATCCCGCCGGTCACCGGTCCGGGAATGCTGGTAATGATTCCTCCGATCTTTCCGAACAGCCCCAGCACAATGGCAAATACTGCTGCAATCCGGATTACGGACGGATCGTAATTCTTGGTCACTGCCAGCACACCTGTATTCTCCCCGTAGGTTGTGTTGGCCGGTCCGCCCAAAAGGCCTGCCAGGGCCGTGGCAGCGCCGTCACCCAGAATCGTCCGGTGGATACCTGGGTCAATCATAAAGTTCTTTCCCACCACCGCACTGTTGGTCGTGATATCTCCCACATGCTCAATCAGTGTTACCAGCGCAATCGGAGCAATCGCCAGAATGGCATCCGCCTTAAAGACAGGAAGACACAGCACCTGCGCCATAATATTCTGATCCAGGAAAGAAAGTGCATGGGCCTCCCGCATGGGCGTCATATCAATAAATCCCATGGGAATACAGACCAGATATCCCACAATAATCGCAAAGAGAATCGGCATCAGATTGTAAATTCCCTTGGCGAAAACAGATATACAGACAACCGTGGCCAATACCGCAGCAGTCACCAGAACTGCTTTCATGCTGAACTCCCCATTCCAGTAAAAGGCCGAATTGACAGCGGAACCGGAAAGCCGCAGGCCTATGACAATAATAATCGGACCAGTTACAATGGGTGGCAGAAGTTTATTGACCTTTTCATAGCCTGCCAGTTTGATAAGGCCTGCAAATACGGCATATACCAGACCCGCAACAATCAAAGCTCCCTTTACCGACGCCAGTTTCTCCAGGTAATCGGCGTCTCCCATACGGGAATCTCCCAAAATCGCGCAGACACCTCCGATAAATGCAAAACTGGAGCCTAAAAAAACAGGTACTTTTCTCTTTGTAATCCAATGGAATAAAAGAGTTCCAAGCCCTGCGCAGAAAAGTGTGATCGAAGTATTCAGCCCTGTCAATGCCGGCACGAGCACCGTGGCTCCAAACATCGCCAGGACGTGCTGAATTCCAAGTATCAGCTTCTGACCTGTGGTCTTTTCCATTTAACACGTTCCCCCTTGTAAAATTTTTCTATCTAACTATACAATAGATCCCGCAGTTTGGCAATGAAATTTTAGGATTTAAAATCCATTTTATGGAAGCCCAAAAAAGAGGATGCCCTTATCTAAGCCGTCCAGCTCTTTGGCATCCTCTTCTTAAACACAGTTTCTTATTCAAATTCCACATTCAGATAAGCATTCTCCACTTTGTGGAATTCTCCTTTGTCTGCAGCCTCCGCAAAAGCAGGCTCTACCGGCATTTTCCCCAGCACCTTCAGTCCCAGTTCAGCGGCCGCTTCATCGATGTGGCTCTTTCCGAAAATCTGAATTTCCTTTCCACAGTCCGGGCATTTAAAATAAGAATAATTTTCAATAATTCCCTTTACCGGAATCTTCATCTGCTCTGCCATATTGAGCGCCTTATTCACAATCAGCTGCACCAGATCCTGCGGAGACGTCACCATCACAATCTCATTCACCGGAAGAGACTGGAACACGGTCAGGGGCACATCGCCGGTTCCCGGAGGCATATCCACCAGAAGATAGTCCAGATCTCCCCAGATCACATCCGTCCAAAACTGTTTCACCACATTGGCGATAATAGGCCCCCGCCATATCACAGGCGCCGATTCGTCGGGAAGCAGAAGGTTAATGGACATTAGGGCAATCCCGTTTTTCGCATAGCAGGGGGTAATTCCCTCCTCGTCCGTCACTTCTGCCGGTCCGTGAACGCCGTACATCTTCGGGATAGAAGGGCCGGTAATATCCGCATCCAAGATCCCCACTTTATAGCCCTTTGCTGCAAGCTGATTGGCCAGGGAAGCCGTCACCAAAGACTTTCCCACACCGCCCTTGCCGCTGACCACGCCGATGACCCGGCGGATACAGCTGTACGCATTGGCTGCTGCCTGAAAGCCTGCCGGCTGCTGTCTGCTGGAACATCCCTCGCAGCTGGATTTGTCACAGCTGCTGTTGTTGCATTCTCTCTCTGACATTTTAATAACCTCCTATATATTAGTTCCGCAGTTATCCGTTCTGCCCCCTGTGGAGATAAATTTCCAGACACCTAAAGCCGTGTCTGTAAATCTATCTGGGACATTCATGATAACTGCTGTTATTAGTTCCGCTGTTTTGCACGTTTCAGTCCGCCAGCTCCCGTGTCACATCCTTAAGCCAGTACTTCTTTCGATACCGCCAGGTTGTGATTGGCACTTTCACTAACTCATCCGCCAGCAGTACTGCAAAGACTGCCTTCACGCCCCAGTGCAGCCAGAAGGCTGCAATAAAGCCCAGGAAAATCGAAAAACACCACATGCCAAACGCGTCTACAAAGAAACCGATCCGCGTATCTCCCCCGGCCCGGAATACGCCTACCACCAGGGTGGTATTGTAGGACTGGAAGATTGAATAATAGCAGACCACAAAAAGCATAAAATTCAAATACTCCTTGGCCTGAGGCGTAATTGTCATACTTCCGGCGATAAAGCCGCGGCTCATAAAAAGAACGGCGGCCATGAACATGGTAATTCCCACGCTGAGCCAGACAAATTTCCGGGCATACACCTCCGCAAGCCAGAGCTTCCGCTCCCCGATGGCCTTACCAATCATAATGGACGTTGCTGCTGCCAGCCCAAAGCCAGCCACCATCACCAGCTGACGGGCCACCTGTGCTACGGAGTTGGCCGCAACCGCCGCACTCCCCAGATGTCCAATAATCGCCGCATTGGCGGACATTCCCAGGCCCCACATAAGCTCATTGGCAACTACCGGGGAAGAAAATACTACAAAATCCTTTAAAAGCAGCCGGTCAAACTTTATAAAATCCCCCAAATGCAGGGAAATGGGATTGCCCTTCCAGTTTATGTACAGCGCCACAATCAAAAGCTCCACAAGCCGGGCAAAGGCCGTAGCATAAGCCGCTCCCCGCACACCCATAGCGGGAATTCCAAACATTCCAAATATCAAAACAGCATTTCCAATTATATTTACAATAAGGGACACAAAGTAAGTCCATGTGGCTACAACCACCCGTTCCACACTGCGCATCAGATTCAGATAAATCATCGTAAAGGATACCGGAAGATAAGACCAGGATACAATCCGCAGATAAGCAATTCCCTCCTGAATCACCGGCTCCTCTGTTGTAAAAAGATACATCAGCTGGCGGGGCATGACCTGTACTGCGGTCAAAAATAATATTCCTATGCCAAGCGCCGCGCTCAGGGAAATTCCAAAAACCCGCTCAATGGTGCGTACATCCTGTTTCCCCCAGTACTGCGCAGTTAAAACCGACGCTCCGGAAGTCAGTCCGAAAAAAATCAGGTTCATAATATACTGAATCTGGCCAGCCAGGGAGGAGCCTGACAGGGCTGTCTCTCCCACCTTCCCCAGCATGACCACATCCACTGCCGTCACACTCACATTGATGAGATTCTGTAGTGCCATGGGAATCACAAGTGCAACTGCCATCCGGTAAAAAGCCCGGTTCTCCTCTGGTGTTAATCTATTATGTTCGTTCATCGTAAAATAATACTCCTAAAATTTCTTCCTCCATACCTGGGGTGCAAACAACATCAGGATGGGAAGAATCTCAAGGCGTCCCACCAGCATGTCCACACTCAAAATCAATTTGGAAAAATAAGAGAAGTGATAAAAGTTCTCAATGGGCCCCACTTTGGCAAGACCTGGTCCCACATTATTTAATGTAGTCAGTACCGCTGTAAAATTCGTTGTAAAATCCAGATTATCCAGAGAAACCAGCAGAATGGAACCTGCCAGAATAACCAGATAGCAGATCAGATACACATACACACCGTGTATACTCTCTCCCGGCACCCGCTTGCCATCCATTTTTACAATATTCACAGACTTGGGATGGAGAATCTGCCGTATCTCTTTGCCGATGGTTTTGGCCAGAATCAAAATCCGGGATACCTTCATGCCGCCTCCTGTGGAACCGGCGCAGGCCCCGATAATCATCAGCAGCAGAATCACTGTCTTGGAAAGCTCCGGCCACAAATCATAATTTGCTGTCACAAAACCGGTGGTAGTAATCACAGAAGCCACCTGAAACGCTGCGTAACGCAATGCCTTCAGAGGCGTCTCGTAGAGGTGCAGAATATTAATGGTAATCAACACAACCGCTCCTGCTACCACACCCAGGTAAGCCCGAAGCTCCTCACTCTTCACCACTGCACGCACATTGTGCAGAAGCAGCAGATAGTACAGGTTAAAGTTGACGCCGAACAGCAGCATAAATACTGTAATCACACCGTCGATATACGCGCTGTCAAAAGCCGCCACACTGGCATTCATGCTGGAGAAACCGCCGGTTCCTGCCGTACTGAAGGTATGAATCACCGCATTGTACAGATCCATCCCGCCCGCCAGAAGCAGAACCACTTCCACACCGGAAAGAAAAATGTACATTCCATACAGAATCTTCGCGGTTCCCCGGCTCTTAGGCACCAGTTTATCACAGGTAGGCCCCGGCATTTCCGCCCGCATCAGAAACATAGCGCCTTTATTTCCCAGAGGTATCACCGCCATAACAAAGACCAGCACACCCATACCGCCGATCCAGTGGGTCAGACAGCGCCAGAAATTGATCCCCTTTGGCAGGGCCTCGATATCCGTAAGAATCGTGGAACCTGTGGTGGTAAATCCGGAAACGGTCTCAAAGAACGCATCCACAAAATGAGGGATCGCTCCCGAAAGCACAAAGGGCAGAGCTCCGAACGCAGACCAGAGGATCCACGCCAAGGCTACAATGATAAAGCCTTCCTTTGCATAAAACACCATATTCTTCGGCTTTTTCCCAAGCAGAAGAGAAAGCGCCATCAGGATCGCCGCCGTGAGTATAAATGTCAGGCCGCTGTGCTCCTGATAAATTAAAGACACCAGTGCGGGGAAAAGCAGCACCAGTCCTTCTATCCGCAACATTCTTCCCAGAATAAATCGAATTATGCTGTAATTCATCGCTTCAGAATCTCCTCCAGATCCTCCAGTCCCTGGCTCATGGTTACAACCACTACGCTGTCCCCCACCTCCAGTGTGTCATTTCCTCCTGGAATAATGATCTGCCGCTTTCGTACTATGCAGGCTACCAGATGATTTTCCTTTAAAGTCAGATCTTTAAGCGGCACGCCTGTATACCGGGCCTTCTCCCGGATCTGGAACTCCAGCGCCTCTACTCTTCCGTTGATCAGCTGGTAAACGGTCTCAATGTTGGCGCTTCCCATGGAATTCTTCATCGCACGCACATAGCTCATAATCAGATTAGCCGTCACATTCTTGGCAGAAACCACGCTCTCCATTCCCAGCTCATCCACCATATGCTGCAAGGCTTCATCATTGACCTTGGTAATGATCTTGGATACCTTTTTGGTCTTGGCGTACATGGACATAATGATGTTTTCCTCATCCATGCCCGTGAGCGCCACAAAACCGTCCACATTCTCAATGCCTTCCTCTTCCAGAAGCTCATGATCCGTGGCATTTCCATGAATAATCGTAGCTTTGGGAAGAATTTCACACAGATGGCCGCATCGTTCTGCATCCCGTTCAATAATCTTTACATTCATCCCCAGAGACAGAAGCTTTAAGGACAGGTAGTAAGCTGTCTTTCCGCCTCCGCAGATAAGAACGTTCTTCACACGGCTGCGCAGTGCTCCGGTGAATTTAAAAAACTTCTCAATTTCCTTGTGAGAGGCTGCAATATTGACCTTGTCACCCTGTCTTGGAACAAAGCTTCCATCCGGAATATAGACCTCATCGCCTCTCTGTACTGCGCAGACCAGCATTTTGATCTGATTTTTCTCATAAAATTCCCGTAAAGACAGGCCTGCCATGGGGCTGTTCTCATTGATGGATGCCTCCACCAGCTCTACCCGTCCCTTGGCAAAAGTCTCCACCTTGGCCGCAGAAGGGAAAATCAGCACTCTGGAAATCTCTCCAGCAAGTACAAGCTCCGGGTTAACCGCCATGCTCAGCTTCAGATCATCTTTAAAAAGATGAATCTGCTGATAATATACAGGATTCCTCACCCTGGCAATGGTCTGCCTGGCTCCCAGACGCTTTGCCAGCAGACAGCAGAGCATATTCAGCTCGTCTGTGGACGCACAGGCAATCACCAGATCCGCACTGGGCACATCTCCCTGGATTTGAATCTCCGCGCTGGCTCCGTCTCCCGCCACGCAGGATACGTCCAGTTCATTGAGCGAGTCCTTGAGACGGTTCTCCCGCACATCAATCAATGTTACATCATAACGTTCAGCGGTAAGCTGGATGGCCAGTTTGTGCCCCACCTTGCCGTCTCCAATAATCACAATGTTCATCTCTATTTGTCCCTTATTTTCGTTTTATTATTCCAGACCTATTCCAGTTCCGCAGTATCCGTTCCGCTCCCTCTTGTGCAGAAGAATTTCCGGCCGTTAAATTCCGTCCGCAAATCCTTCTGGGATCTGAACGGATTCTGCTGTCTTTTATTCCAGTTCCGCAGTATCCGTTCCGCTGTTTATCGGAATCGGTCGGTCTCGAAATGCTCCATGGTCTTTAGACAGTTCAGGATCTGCCGGTATTTATCTGCTGCGCTTCCCGCGGCAAGACCGATATCCAGGGATGCCGCAATACTCTCAAAGAGCGTGTCATCCTCGTAGCCTGCCCAGGCCTGAAAGAGCTCCAGCTTATCCCGGTAGGTCTCTGCATCCAGGAACCGCATCAGCATGGGATTGATCTCTGTGGGCTGTTCCACTTCCTCAAACCGGTACTTCTGAGATACATCCGGGTATTTCTTCCGATCCACCTCGCTCACAAACATGTCATAGGGCCGGACCCAGACCTGTTCTTCCCCGTACTGCTCCTGGTAAACTACCATTTTTTCTCCTGTCTCGGAATGAACCGCCAGGGCTGTCACCTGATACAGGCCATCCTTAAAATGCCGGTAATAGCTGCCAATTTTAACCTCTCGCACAAAATACCTTCTTTCTCTATGTTCGTCTGCTTCGCTTTCGTTTATTCTCTCATTTCTGCGAACAAGAAGCCAAACGAATGCCATGCATATCATTTGACTTGATACATGCTAGTGTAGCACACTTATTCGAAAAAGAAAACCCCATCAAATAAGAAAAAGGCCTGATGCAGAGCATCGGCCGTTTTCTGTATACAAAAGTTCTTATTCAGCCTGTTTCTGCTCCAGCCGCCCATACATCCATTCCCGGAGCAGCGTATAGAGCACAGACACCATAGGTATGAAAATCAGCATTCCGACAATTCCCATGAGATTTCCTCCCACGGTCACGGCCACCAGAACCCAGATAGCCGGCAGCCCCACCGAGTTCCCCACCACACGTGGATAGATAAGGTTTCCTTCGATCTGCTGCAACACCTGAAACAGCACAATGAATCCCAATGCCTGGGCCGGGTTGACCATCAGAATCAAAAAGGCTCCCACCACACAGCCGATGAAGGCTCCAAAAATAGGTATCAGTGCCGTAAATGCTACCAGCACCCCAACCAGCAGGGCATAAGGGAAGCGTAAAATACTCATAGCCACAAAGAACATTGCCCCCAGAATCACTGCCTCCATGCACTGTCCGGTAATAAAGCTGGAGAAGGTGCGATGGCTTAAGGAACACACATGAAGCATGTAATCCACCTGTTTCTCTGGCAGAAGGGCTCTCAGCAGCTTCCGGGACTGCTCTCCCAGCTTCTCCTTCTGCAGCAGCACATAGCAGGCAAATACAAAGCCGATAAAGAAATTGGTTACCGCGCTGATGATGGTCCTGGCCACAGTCATGGTGGAAGAGAGCACACTGCCCGCGCCGCTGCGGAAGAAATTCCATGCGTTTTCCACAATCTTTTCCCAGTTCATCTCCAGATTTTCAATCCAGGCCACAATCTGATCATTATTGCGGAATATATCCTCCAGCCATTCCTGGGCCCTGGGAAGAAACGCCTCCACGCTGGCTCCCAGACCTGCCGCTGTCGTGCCAAGCTCCGGAACCACTACAAAAATCACCAGTGAAATAACTCCCAGCACCAGCAGAATCGCCAGAACCATGCTCAAAGGCCGGGCAAGCTTCTTTCCCAGCCTGCTTTTCTCCATCTTACGTCTGGGAAACAGCCACTGCTCCAGCGCAGTCATAGGTACATTCAGGATAAAGGCAATCGCTCCGCCCAGGGCAAAAGGAAAACCGATCCCCCACAGGAATCTCACCGCTCCAAAGACTGCATCCAGTCTCTGCACTCCTACCAGCAGCAATACAGTGAAAGTGATTAACATCATTAATTTTTTCATGGTTTCCCGATTCAGATTCATAGGGGCCTCTTCTCCTTCTCTTCTTCTGCCGGTTCCCTGACAGACCTTTTATAAAGGAGCATAAGCCTCCCGCCTCTTTCTGTCAAGCGTCTACTGGTATTTTATGTTTTTTTCAGATTTGCTTATGCAGAGAAGTGAATGAGGGCCGCTATTTCTCTGTCAGCTTTACCCGATATACCCCTGAAACAAAAATACAAAAGCCAGCGAGCTGGCTGCTACGCACAGCCAGGTAATTCCGCCCAGAGCAATCGGCTTCATGCCTTTGGAAAATACATCCTTAAACTTAATCTTAAATCCTACTCCGGCCAGAGCCGAGGCAAACAGAAACTTTGCAAGCTTTCCTAACAGCTTCCCTGCGGTCATACCGATTCCCGGCACCTCAAAGCCAAATACACCAAAGGTGTTCAATCCTGCCATTACCACGAACCACAGAATGAACATGGGAAAGGTTTTCTTAAAAACATTCAGCAGAGAATCATTCTGTCCGCCCTCACCGTTTTTCTTGGCATCTTCCGCCATGATAACCGTCCATACCATCGCCACAAAAATCAGCATTGTGGTGCGGACAAGCTTTACATTCAATGCGCCGCTCCAGTCTCCCAGACCATTCATCGCCACATAAGTAGCCTGTGCTCCGGCCACTGAGGAGGTGTCGTTGATTGCTGTTCCGGCAAGAAATGCAAACTGATTATCTGTCAGCCCAAAAGCTCCGCTTAAATAGGGATAGCTGAAGGCGGCCAGTGTATCAAACAGAAAAATTGCTGCCATTGCAAAAGCAATTTCCTCCTCCAGCGCCTTGATAATCCGGGATAGTGTAGCAATGGCAGTTCCCCCGCAGATACAGGTTCCGCCGCCTACCAGAATCGACGTATTTCTGCTCACCTTCAGCTTCTTTCCCACCAGCAGGGCTATGGTAAAGGAAAGACAAATGTTAAACAGAATCAGCGGCAGTGCCTTCACACCAGTCCCCAAAATATCCGCAAAGCTTAAGGTTGCGCCGGTAAAAATAATTCCCCAGTTTAAAAACTTCTTGCTTGCAAAGGTTGTTCCGGTTTTGAAATCTTTATCCAGGCTTGGAAGCAGATTGCAGGCAATCATAGATACCAGAAGGGCTGCCATAGGGCCGCCCATGATGGTACGGCCAAACCAGGCCGACTGCCAGTCCGTAGAAAGAGTCGCCAGCCATCCAATGATAAGACAAAGGATAATGGCGCCTGTCTTCTTTTTATTCATATTGATTTACTCCCCCTCAATTTCTTTTGTGCTATATTCATTCATTGATTGGAACAGCATCCGAAACATACCTCGTATGTTTCGGATGTACTGTGCGTGTTCCGCTCAACACCAGACAATCAGCATGTAGCGCCACCGGTCAGATGAAGCTTCGCATCCAGAATCTCCTGTTTTCTTGCCAGAATATCGTCCGAGAGAAGCTGTTTCTCTACATTCTCAAAGCCCAGACGCTCAATGGTCCTTGCGAAGCGCTCGCCGGTCTGTCCCTGCTCGCGGAACAGCAGAATAGCTTTCTCAATCACCAAAAGAGCCTCTTCCTTATCGGTAAATACCTTGGACAGAGCCTGGCCCTGAGCCACCTTCTTGCCCCAGCGTCCGCCGATGTAGATCTTGTAGCCGTAGGTTCCGTCCTCAATGCAGTCAAAGGGACAGGTTCCTACACAGCGTCCACAGTTATTGCAGATATCTTGATCGATTTCCATCACACCGTCAGTCATTTTGGCGGCATTTACGGGACAGGCCTTCTCAACCGCACACTTCTTGCATCCGTTGCAGTCATCCTCCTCATAGTTCGGAATCCGCTGTCCGATAATTCCCAGGTCATTGAGATCCGGCTTTACGCAGTTATTGGGACATCCGCCCACAGCGATTTTGAACTTGTGGGGAAGCAGTACCTGACGGTATCCCTCATAGAATCTGTGATGAATCTCTTCAGAAAGCTCGAAGGAGTCTAAAAGACCGTACTGGCAGGTCGTTCCTTTACATGCCACTACCGGGCGCACCTTGGAGCCGGTTCCGCCTGTTACCAGACCTGCCTTGCCAATGTACTCGCAGAACGCGTCAATCTTGTCATAGGGAATGCCCTGAACCTCAATGGTCAGTCTTGTAGTAAAGGTTACGATGCCATTGCCGAACTTTTCAGCCGCCTCACCGATGACCTTCTGTTGCTCTGCGGTGATCTTGCCGTTGATGGTGATGATACGTCCGGAGAAATTGTCCGTTCCCTTGTTGCTCAAAAATCCTCTTGCTTTTACCTTCTTCTCGTCCTCTGGGCTGATGGTTAATGTCGCCATAATTATGTATCCTCCTAATTTTAAGTTCCGTAATCCTCTTCCTGATACACCTGTAAAAATCAATTTCCGGTCACCGATATCTCTGCCGGTAAAGCGAATTGTGTATCGGGAAAGCTGTTACTGTTTTGAGTTGTTTTAAAGTGTCTTGCTTGTTCTGTAATTACTCTTCCTCAATTGTGTTAAAAACTGTACCGCCTTCCAGTACTCTAGTGTTGGTGTAACCGTAGTATTTCAGACGGTTCTGCACCATATACGCGCGCTTTCCTTTGGCGCATACAATGAGAAGCTTTTCGTCCCTGCCAAAGCCCTCTGCTTCGCCGTTGATCTTGGTCAGATCCAGATAAGGGGCGCTGTGGATAGACGGCTGAAGGGATGCGTCCACCATACGGTACCCTTCTGCTTTCCCTTCCGCAAATTCCGCTGGTGTAAAGGTTTCAAACGCGCCGCTCATCTTATTCAGCAGAATATTCAGTGCATGGGCAAAGGGATGAATCGCGGTGGAGAAGGGCGGTGCATAA
>CATJHO010000074.1 GCA_949740535.1 uncultured Lachnospiraceae bacterium | reverse complement strand
GGTTAGACCTTCTACTATAAAAGAAGAGACGGGTGTAGCGCACATCTGAATCGGAAGAGTATAGTAAGAAGAAGGTCAGGGACAAAAAAGTTCGACGAGAATCGGTAGAAGAAGAAAGCCGGAGAAGAAGTAAGAGAAGATGAGGAGAAAACCGGAAAAGAAAATCTTATGATTAGACGATGAAAAAGCCGAGTACAGAAGAAGTCGAACGGAAGAAGTCAATGAGACTTCAGAAAGTGCCAGAAGAAGAAAAAATTTTCAAAGGTAGAAGTTTTTGGAAGAAAAATTCAAAAAGGCACATGTAACTTGAAAACCAGCACAAAGAAAAGAGGTAAAAGTCCAATGGACAGCATAGTTTAACAGAGGGTATCAGAAGAAGCAGTATACTGATACCCTCTAAAACTTTATTGAAATGAGCGGGGACGGATTCATAAGCGGGAAGACTTATGAATTGGTCTTTTTTCTTTGTCTGACGGCATCCTTTGGAGTGACTTGCCGTGAGATTTGTGTTACACTAGGAAACAGAAACTTAGGCCTTACAGGCGGAAAGAGGTCTCTTTTGGCACATTTCGTGGAGTTAAAACAGGTAAAGAAGATTTACCAGATGGGAGAGGTTACGATTCCGGCAGTGGACGGAATTGATTTTGAGATAGAAAAGGGAGAATTTGTGGTAATCGTGGGTCCAAGCGGGGCAGGCAAAACCACAGTCTTAAATATACTCGGCGGAATGGATACCTGTACCGCCGGCGAAGTATGGGTAGACGGAAAAGACATCAGCCGTTTTCGAGGGAAGGCGTTGACTGTCTACCGCCGGGATGATATCGGCTTTGTCTTTCAGTTCTATAATCTGGTTCAGAATCTTACGGCTTTGGAAAATGTAGAGCTGGCTCTTCAGATTTGTAAAGATCCACTGGACGCAGAAACGGTGCTTACAGAGGTGGGTCTGGAAGGGCGCAAAGGGAATTTCCCGGCACAGCTGTCCGGCGGGGAGCAGCAGAGAGTGGCTATCGCAAGAGCCTTGGCCAAGAATCCCAAGCTGCTGCTCTGTGACGAACCCACAGGGGCATTGGATTACAATACAGGCAAGGCGATCTTAAAGCTTCTGCAGGATACCTGCCGGAATAAGGGGATGACGGTGATTGTCATTACCCACAATCAGGCCATTGCGCCCATGGCAGATCGGGTGATTGGAATTAAGAATGGCAGGGTAAGCCGGATGACCAGGAATGAACAGCCGGTATCTGTGGAAACCATAGAATGGTAGGCGCAGATAAGAAACTTTTACAGTGTATGGAGAGATGGAATGGGGAAGCGAGCCTTAAGAAAAGACTTCTATATGGAAATCCGAAAAACCTGGAACCGCTTTTTGTCCATTCTTTTGATCAATGCATTGGGAGTGGCCTTCTTTGCAGGCGTCCGGGCGTCTAAGCCGGATATGCAGCTGTCTGCGGATGCATTTTATGACGAGAGCAATCTCATGGATATCCGGGTGCTGGGCACGCTGGGCATGACAGCGGAGGATGCAGAGGCAATTGAGAGGGTTGAGGGCGTCAGGGAAGTGATGCCGTTCTACTCGGTGGATATGTTTGGACAGCTCTCGAAACGCCGGCTGAATCTGCAGGTGATGTCTCTGCCGGATAAGATGAACCGGATTCAGGTGCGGGAAGGGCGGCTGCCAGAGAACAGCCAGGAGTGTCTGGTGGATTACAAGCTGTTTACGTCCGGACTTTGTGAGCTTGGAGAGGAACTGACCCTTGTCTCCGGGACGGAAGAGGAGACATTGGATATAGTCAATCAGGAAACCTTTACTGTGGTTGGGGCCGGAACGACTTCTTATTATATGTCTCTTGAACGAGGGACCACCAGCATCGGCAGCGGGAGTCTGGACGGCTTTCTTGTGGTACTGCCGGATGTATTTGAGCAGGATTATTATACGGAGATCTGCGTGACCGTGGAGGGCGCTTTTGAGCTGACCTGCTATACAGAGGAATACGATGCCTGGGTAGACAGGGCAGTGGAGCGGATTGAGGAGCTGGAAGAAGAGCGGTGTACAATCCGCTATGCCCAGGTGCAGGAGGAAGGGCAGGAGCGGATTGCGGATGCCGAGGAGGAAGTGGCAGAGGGAGAGCAGAAGCTGGCGGACGCAGGGGAAGAGCTTGCGGATGCCAAAGTGAAATTGGAGGATGCCAAGAAGAAGCTGGCAGATGGAAGGAGAGAGCTGGCAAAAGGAGAAGCGGAATTTAAAGAGAAGGAGCAGGAACTTCTGGATGCCCGGCAGGAGGCGGCTGACGGGTGGGAAGAGCTGAATAAGGCCAGGGAAGAGCTGGTGCTTGCCACTATAGACATTGAAAATGGTTACAGTGAGTATAAGAAAAAGAAAGCAGAGGTAGATGCAGGGTATGCACAGCTGGCGCCTCTTCAGGAGCAGCTGGCACAGATAGACGGCGGTCTTACACAGATAGAGGAAGCTGTCAGCCAGGCAGAGGCGGGGCTTTGGCAGATAACAGAGGCAAGAGAGCGGTACCAGGAGCTTTTGAATACCGCGGAACCAGATCGGACAGAGGCAGAGAAAGCAGAGCTTGCCCTTCTTGAAGGACAAAAAGACGGGTGGGATGCTGCAGAAGCTGACCTTAAGAAGGCTCAGGAAGAAGCTGCCGTCCGTCAGGGAGAGCTTCTGGCGGCAAGAGGACAGCTGGCGCCGGCTGTGGAGGAGAACAAAGCCAGGCTGGATGAAGGGGCGGCCGCACTGGCAGAGGGAAAGCGGCAGCTGGACGCAGGCAGCGATCAGGTGGATGCGGGAAACAGTAAAGCCTGGCAGGCAGAGCAGGATCTTCGAAAGGCAGAGGAAGAGCTTGCGGAGGGCGAAGAGAAGCTGGCGGAGGGAAGAGCAGAGCTTGCGGATGCCCGCAGAACCATTCAGGATGGAGAAAAAGAGCTTGCGGATGCCATGGAAGAGCTTGCGGAGGGCGAGAAGGAGTATGAGGAAGCCCTTGCAGAAAATAAGGAGACGCTTGCGGACGCAAAAGAAAAGATTGCCGACGCCCGGCAGGAGCTTGCGGATTTAAAAGAACCGGAGTGGTATGTTCTGGACCGCCAGTATATCCAGACCTATGTAGAATACGGAAATGACGCGGATCGGATTGGGGCTATCGGCGAGGTGTTTCCGGCGATTTTCTTTCTGGTGGCGGCACTGGTGAGCTTAACCACCATGACCCGGATGGTGGAGGAGCAGCGGACACAGATAGGGACAATGAAGGCTTTGGGGTACAGCAGAGGTGCCATTGCGTCCAAGTACCTTTTCTACGCCCTGCTGTCCAGCCTGTTGGGGAGTCTTTTGGGGCTGGTGCTGGGGCAGAAGCTTCTTCCGGCTGTGATTATCAGCGCCTATCAGATCCTTTATAATAACCTTCCGGCAACCCTGACGCCTTTGAATCTTACGTATTCCCTGACCGCAGCGGGCGTGGCAGTGCTCTGTACTACACTTGCGGCATTTGTGTCCTGCTATAAGGAATTGAATGCAGTTCCGGCCGCCCTGATGCGCCCGGCAGCGCCCAAATCCGGGAAGCGGGTATTTCTGGAATATGCAGGCTTTCTCTGGCGGCGTCTGACTTTCAGCCAGAAAGCGGCGGTCCGCAATCTGGTCCGGTACAAGAAGCGGTTTTTTATGACCATTTTCGGAATCGGAGGCTGTATGGCTCTTCTGCTGGTGGGATTTGGACTGAAGGATTCCATTCTGTATATTGGAACAGGACAGTTTGGGGAGGTGTCTGTCTATGACGGAACCATCGGAATTGACAAGGATGCAGAACCAAAGAAGCGGGAAGAATTGAAAAAACGGATCGAGGAGGATGAGCGCATCCTTCATTCTATGGAAGCGCTGGAGACAGCGGTGGATGTGGAGACGGCAGGGGCGCCCCGAAGCGCCTATCTGATTGTTCCTTCAGAAAAGGAGGAGCTGGATCGTTACATTCATCTGCAGAACCGGGAGACCAGAGAGGCTTACCATCTGGATGAAGAAGGCGTGGTTATCACGGAAAAGCTGGCCAGGCTTCTGGATGTTTCTGAAGGAGATGTGATTGTTCTGAAGGAGGATGACACCTGGCAGGCAGAAGCCAGAGTTTCCCATATTACGGAGCAGTATTTTATGCATTACGTGTATATGAGCCGGGAGCTTTACGAACAGCTCTATGGAGCGGAGCCGGACTGGAATCAGTGGTTTCTGAAAAATGAGCAGCAGGGAGAGGAACTGGAGGAGGCTCTGCGGACGGAGTATATTCAGCTTTCTGCTGTGTCGGATGTGGAATTCATCAGCGGAACGGCCGGGCGGGTGGCGGATATGCTCAAAAGCATGGATCTGATTATCTATGTGCTGGTGGCGGCTGCCGGGCTTCTGGCCTTTGTGGTTCTCTATAATCTGAATAACATCAATATCAACGAGCGCAGGCGGGAGCTGGCCACGCTGAAGGTTTTGGGTTTCTTTGACCAGGAAGTTTCGGCTTACGTAAACCGGGAAAATGTGCTGCTGACCCTGATTGGAACAGGAGTGGGAGTACTTCTGGGAATCCTTCTCCACCGGTTTGTGATCCAGACAGCGGAGGTTGATATGCTGATGTTTGGAAGAGAGATTGCGCCTGCCAGCTATCTTTACAGCATTGTTTTGACCTTTGCGTTTTCCGCTGTGGTAAACGGAGCTATGTTCTTCCGGCTGAAACGGATTGATATGGTGGAATCATTGAAAAGTGTAGAGTGAAGACTTAAAGGAGTTTGTTCATATGTCACTTCAATTTATTTTGGGAAATTCAGGAGCGGGAAAGTCCTATACCCTGTATCAAAGGGTGATTCAGGAGTCAAAAGCCCATCCGGATCAGAAAATCCTGGTGCTGGTGCCGGAGCAGTTTACCATGCAGACCCAGAAGGATCTGGTAACCATGCATCCGGACGGCGGAATCCTGAATATTGATGTCCTCAGCTTTCAGCGTCTGGCCTACCGGGTCTTTGAGGAGACCGGGACCTGGGTGGGAAAAGTTCTGGAGGAGACGGGCAAGAATCTGGTATTGCGCAAGCTTGCCCAGGAGCACAAAGATGAGCTGAAGATCTTAAGCGGAAACCTGAAAAAAACCGGTTATATCAATGAAATCAAATCGCTGATCTCAGAACTGACTCAGTATGGAGTGACAGAGGAGGAGCTGGGACTGTTTACAGAGAAGAGTGGAAATAAACCTCATCTCTACTGGAAGCTTAAGGATGTGCAGGTGCTGTACCGGGCCTTTCACGCTTATCTGGCCGATCAGTATATTACGGCGGAGGAGCTTCTGGAGGTGCTGTGCCGGACGGTGGACCGTTCCAGGCTGATTGAGAGCAGTATTCTGGTTCTGGACGGATTTACCGGATTTACGCCCATTCAGAAGCAGTTGCTGCAGAAGCTGATGCAGCATGCCAGGAAAGTGATTGTGACCGTGACCCTGGACAGCCGGGAGGATCCCGGCCGGTTTCAGGGAGAGCATCAGCTGTTTCATATGAGTAAACGGACCATTGACAGCTTAACAAAGCTGGCAATGGAAGCAGATGTGCCGGTGGAGAAGCCCGTTGTGTGCAGGCCCTCAAAATACTCCAGACTGAAGGCCGGAAGCGCCCTGCTGGCATTGGAGCAGAACCTGTTCCGCCTGCACTGGCAGCCCTTTGTAAAAGAACAGCAGGAGATATTTCTGCGGCTTCTTCGAAATCCGGAGGAGGAGACCGCCTGGACAGCCGTCCGGATCCGCCGCCTGATTCGGGAGCAGGGGTATCATTATCGGGACTTTGCGGTGATTACCGGTAATATGGAGGCTTACAGCCATCTTCTGGAGCGGATCTTTCCGGCTTATGGAATTCCCTGCTTTCTGGACTATAAGCGCAGTGTTCTTGGCAATCCCTTTGTGGAATTCCTGCGGGCCCTTCTGGAAATGACGGAACAGGATTTTTCCTACGAGACGGTATTTCGTTTTCTGCGCAGCGGCCTGTCTGGTATGAGGCGGGAGGAAACGGATCTCCTGGAAAACTATGTGCTGGCCCTGGGAATCCGGGGGAAGAAGCGGTGGGCGGAGCCTTTTATCCGAAGTTACGGAGACCTCACGGAGGAAGAGCTTCTGGAGATTAACCGTCTGCGGGAACAGTTTGCCGGGAGCGTACTGCCCTTTGGGGAGGTGATGCGGAAGAAAGAGACAGATGTGCGGACAAAAACCACAGCTTTTTACCGCCTGATTGAGAGCCTGGGGATACAGGGCAGGCTGGCAGCCTTTGAGGAGCGGTTTCAGAGAGAGGGGAATCAGGTGCTGGCAAAGGAGTACCACCAGATCTATTCCATTGTGATGGATCTTCTGGACAAGCTGGTGGATCTTCTGGGAGATCAGTGTCTTTCCAGCCGGGAATACCGGGAGATTCTGGAGGCCGGTTTTGCGGAGGCCAGGGTGGGCGTGATTCCGCCGGGTGTGGATCAGGTAGTGGCCGGTGATATGGAGCGGACCAGATTAAAAGACGTGAAGGTGCTTTTTTTCCTGGGGGTCAATGAGGGGAGCGTGCCCAAGAATACGTCCCGCACCGGGCTTTTGTCGGATATGGAGCGGGAGCACCTGAAAGACCAGGGAATGGAGCTGGCTCCCACGGCCAGAGAACAGGGGTATATAGAGCGTTTTTACCTCTATCTGAATCTCACAAAGCCTTCCCGTCAGCTCTATGTGTGTTGCAGTCTTCTAGACGGAAGCGCAAAGGCGCTGCGGCCCTCGTATCTTATCAATGTGCTGAGGCGGATCTTCCCAAAGACGGAACTGGTACAGGAAAAGGGATGGCAGGAGGAGATTCCGGCTGCGCCGCAAGAGGGCATCCGGCTTCTCACAGAGGGCCTGCGGGCTTACCGGGCGGGGCAGGGAACGGGAAAATTCTATGAACTGTTCCGGTGGTATGCAGGGAATCAGCAGTATGAGGAGAAGCTCTCGCAGCTTCTTTGTGCAGCCTTCGCCCGGCATCAGGACAGCAGCCTTGGCCGTGCTGTGGCCCACGCCCTTTACGGAACGGTGCTGGAGAACAGCGTGACCAGGCTGGAACGGTACGCAGCCTGTGCCTATGCTCATTTTCTGATGTACGGACTGAAGCTTTCAAAGCGGGCGGTTTACGAATTTGCGCCGGTGGATATGGGAAATATTTTTCATAATACGCTGGAGCTTTATTCCAGACGGCTGGAGGAGAGCAGCTATACCTGGACGAATATTCCGGAGGAAATCCAGGAAGCCTGGGTGGAAGAATGTGTGGATCGGGTAAGTGCAGATTACGGCAATACCATTCTTCAGAGCACGGCCCGCAATGCCTATGCAGCGGAGCGCATGAAACGGATGATAAAGCGGACGGTCTGGGCTTTGGGCCGGCAGATTGGGAAAGGGCTGTTTGTGCCGGAAAATTATGAGATTTCCTTTTCCGGCGTGTCGGATCTGGATGCGGTGAATATTGCCCTCTCTCCGGAGGAACAGCTGCGCCTGCAGGGGCGGATTGACCGGATGGATGTGTGCGAGGAAGAGAAGAATGTTTATGTAAAGGTAGTTGACTATAAGTCAGGAAATACCTCATTTCAGCTTCTGTCTCTGTACCATGGACTGCAGCTGCAGCTGGTGGTCTATCTGAATGCGGCCATGGAACTGGCGGCCAGAGAGCATCCGGATAAAGAGATCCATCCGGCGGGTATCTTTTACTACCAGATTCAGGATCCCATGCTGGAGCTTGAAGCCGGGGACGGGGGAGAGGATCTGAACAGGCGGGTGCTGGAAAAGCTGAAAATGAACGGACTGGTAAATCAGGATCCGGAAGTAATAAAAAAACTGGATCAGGATATGCCAGGGAAATCCACGGTTCTGCCCTTATCCTACAATCGGGACGGAAGCCTGCGGGCAGGCTCCAGCACAGCGGCAGAGCGTCAGTTTCAGGAGCTGTCCCGGTTTGTCAACCGGAAAATTCAGCAGATTGGCTCTGAGGTGCTGGAAGGACGCGTGGATGTGAATCCCTATGAACTGAAGGGACACACGGCCTGTGATTACTGTGCCTGCCGCGGTGTCTGCGGTCTGGATGCCAAGGATGAGGGCTACGGCCTGCGGCGTCTGAAAGTTCTGGAGGATGCAGAAATCTGGGAGCGTATTGAGGAAGAAGCCAAAACTGTGGAGCGGGAATCATCGGAATAGGAGCAGAAGAGAATGAGTGTCAAATGGACAAAAGAGCAGCAAAAGGTCATTGAGGTGCGGGACAAGAATGTACTGGTGTCTGCAGCCGCCGGATCCGGAAAGACAGCAGTGCTGGTGGAGCGGATCCTTTCTCTGGTCTGCGGAGACCGGGAGGGAGACGTGCCGGTGGATGTGGATCGGCTTTTGGTGGTAACCTTTACCAACGCAGCAGCTGCCGAGATGCGGGAGCGTATCGGCCTGGCCCTTAATCAGCGGCTGGCAGAAGATCCGGAGAATGTGCATCTGCAGAAGCAGCAGACCCTCATTCACAATGCACAGATTACCACCATCCATAGCTTCTGCCAGTATGTGATCCGCAATTATTTCCATCAGCTGGATCTGGATCCCTCGTTCCGTATCGGTGATGAGGGAGAGCTGAAGCTTTTAAGAGGTGAGACGCTTGAAGAGCTTCTGGAGGATGCCTATGAAGAGAAGAGCCCGGAATTTCTGCGTTTTGTGGAAACCTATGCGGTGGGAAAGAGCGACAAAGCCATTGAGGAGCTTATCAGCCAGCTGTACGAATTTTCCATCAGCTATCCCTATCCCAGGCGGTGGCTGGAAGGCTGCATGGAATCCTATCAGGTGGAAAGTGAGGAGGACTTATCGGAAAGCAGCTGGATGAAATTCCTGCTCGGCTATACAGAACAGATTCTGGCAGACTGGCGGGAGGAGCTTAAGAAAGCTCTGGATCTCTGCCGGGAGGCGGACGGTCCCTACATGTATCAGGATACGCTTTTAAAGGATTTGGAGCTGCTGGAAGCTCTGTGTGCCTGTCGTTTTTATGAGGACTATCAGGAAGCTCTGGCAGAGCTGTCCTTTGCCCGGCTGCCGGGAAAGCGGGACAGTCAGACATCGGAAGAGAAGAAAGCAGAAGTGAAGGCTTTTCGGGATAATCTGAAAAAGAGTCTGAAGGATCTGAAAGAGAAATACTTTGCCTGTTCCTTGGAAGATATGCTGGAGCTTATAAAGGAGGCGGCTGTTCCCACCGAGGTTTTGATTTCGCTTACAGCAGAATACAGGGAGCGTTTTCAGGAAAAAAAGCGCGGCAAAAATCTGGCAGATTTCTCAGATCTGGAGCATCTGGCTCTGGAGATTCTGGTGCAGGATGTTCAGGAGAGGCCAGAGGACCTTCAGATAACGGTTACGGATGCGGCAAGAGAGCTGTCAGAGCGCTATGTTCAGATTATGATTGACGAGTATCAGGACAGCAGCCTGATTCAGGAAATTATCTTAAACAGTGTGAGCCAAAAGGAGAGGGGAAGGCCCAATGTATTTATGGTGGGAGATGTAAAGCAGAGCATTTACCGATTCCGGCTGGCCAGACCAGAGCTTTTTATGGAGAAATACCACACTTATCCTCAGTCGGATGAGGGAGAGGCGGTGCGGATTGATCTGCACAAGAACTTTCGCAGCAGGACGGAAGTGCTGTCCGGTGTAAACGAACTCTTCTTCCGCCTGATGACACCCAGCGTGGGCGGTATCCGTTATGATGCGGCAGCGGCGCTCTATCCGGGCGCGTCCATGCCGGAGCCGGAGGAAGAGATGAATCAGCCGGAGCTTCTGTTGCTGGATGTGGAATCGCCGGAGCTTATGGACGATGCCGGGGACCGGACGGCGCGGGAGCTGGAGGCCTATGGGGCAGTTACCTGTATCCGGGAGCTTTTGGCTCATCAGCAGGTGTGGGACAGCAGCCTGGGAGCCTTCCGCCCGGCGGCCCGCAGGGATATTGTCATTTTGCTGCGCAGTCTCACCGGGTGGGGAGATGTGTATGCACGGGTGCTGACGGAGGCCGGGATTCCGGCTCATACAGAGTCGCGGACAGGTTATTTTACCACCATTGAAATACAGACGCTGCTGAATCTTCTGCGGGTGGTTGACAATCCCCGGCAGGATATCCCCCTTGCAGCCGTGCTGAAATCCATGATTGGCGGATTTACAGATGTGGAACTGGCTTTGATCAAGTGCCGCTGTCCGGATATGCCGTTTCACAAGGCATGCCAAAGCTTTGCACAAGAAGGACTGGACGAGGCTTGTAAGGAAGGGATAAAACGTTCACAGGAAAAGGCGGATCTGCCTGTAGAGAAAGCGGGATATCAGGAACTGCAGCAGAGGCTGTCAGATTTCTATCGGTGCCTTGACCGCTGGAGGAGCCGGGCGGAATATCTGCCTATCCATGAATTCCTGTGGTTTGTGCTGGAGGATACAGGATACGGCGATTATCTGGCGGCCCAGCCGGGGGGAGAACAGCGGGAAGCCAATGTGCGGATGCTTATCGAGCGGGCCGTTGCGTTTGAGAAGACCAGTTACCGGGGACTTTTTCATTTTGTACGTTACATGGAGCAGCTGCAGAGTTACCAGGAGGATTTCGGTGAGGCGGGAATCACCGGGGAAAATGAGGATGCGGTGCGGATTATGACCATTCACAAAAGCAAGGGTCTGGAGTTCCCTATCGTGCTTGTGGGGGGCCTGGGCAAGAGCTTTAACCGGCAGGATGTAAGAAGCCGGGTGGTGATTCATCCGGATCTGGGTCTGGGAGTGGATTATGTGGATCCCGGACGGCGGGTCAAGATTCCCCTTCTGCCCAAGAAGGTTCTGCAAAAAGCGCTGGATCTGGAAATGCTGGGAGAAGAGCTTCGAGTGCTCTATGTGGCTTTTACCAGAGCCAGAGAGAAGCTGATTCTTCTGGGAAGCGGGAAAAAACTTGAGGAAAAGCTGAGCAGAACGCTTTCTTTTTCTGCCCTGTCCTCGGCGGGAACTTATCTGGACTGGATTCTTCCGGCATCTGTGGGGAGCAGTTTTGTCCTGTCCCGTATTCAGCCGGAACTGCTTTTGGAGGAAACGCTTACGGCACAGGTGTCTCTGGAGGAGCTGTGGGAGAGACTGCGCCATCCGGAGGAACTGCCGGAGGGGGATGAGGAATTCGGAAAAAAGATAGAGGAACAGTTTAAAGAGACCTATCCTTATGAAGAGGAGATTTCTCTTCGGGTGAAGCTGAGTGTATCAGAGCTTAAGAAAGCCGGCCAGACAGAGGAAGAGGACACGGACACGCTTCTCTACCCGCAGGAAGAGATCGTTCCCTATATTCCAGGCTTTATGCAGGAAGAGGAGCCGGTCAGCGGGGCAGCCAGGGGTACCGCCTACCACCGGGTGTTGGAATGTCTGGATCTGTCTGGAATGTACCACTCCCAGAAAGTCCGGGAGGGCATTGAAAGACTGGTGGAGGAAGGAAAGCTTACCAGGGAGCAGGCGGCGGTTGTACGGCCTTACGATATCTATCAGTTTGGAAAGACGGAGCTGGCCAGACGGATGATGGAAGCAGGAAAACAGGGACAGCTTTATACAGAACAGCCCTTTGTGATTCAGGTTCCCGCCTGTGAGCTGGATCTTGGGTATACCAGCAGAGAACCAGTGCTGATTCAGGGGATTATTGATGCTTATTTTGAGGAAGCGGACGGCCTTGTGGTGGTTGACTATAAGACAGACTATGTGCAGCAGGGGGAAGAGCTGCTGGAACGATATGGGAAACAGCTGGATTACTATGAGCGGGCTCTTAAGAAGCTGACGGGAATCCCGGTAAAGGAGAAGGTGATTTATTCCTTCTGTCTGGGCCGGATTGTGCCGGTTGTGTGAGGAAAAATGGAATCTGGGGCGGTGTCTTTGCGGCAGTCTGCATCAGTCTTGTCTTTAGAGGAACAGCCCCTTTAGGAACTGATTGAAAAGGCTCTCACCTATACTCCGGCTGACTGTGCATATGCGGGAATGGTGAGGGAGGTTTTGAAGTTTTGGGAAAAAGATGAGATGGGAGGGATTGTATAATGACGCCGCAGTCAAAGTTTGAAGCAGTTTACAAAGAAGTTTTCCCCTTCTGGGAGGGCCTGACGGATCCGGATCGGGCGTATATCTGTCAGAATTCGTATCTGGTTACGTATCCGAAGGGAAAAAATATCCACGACGGCAGTGAATGCTCTGGTGTGATTCTTGTCCGTTCGGGCTGTCTGAGGCTTTCTATGATGTCCGACGAGGGAAAAGACATTACCCTTTACCGTCTGCATAAGGGGGATCTGTGTATGCTGTCCGCTTCCTGCGTTCTTGACGCGATTACGTTTGATGTGTTTGTGGATGTGGAGGCAGACAGCGAGTGCGTGGTAATCAGCGGGCCGGCTTTTGCCGCTGTGGCGGGCCGGATCCCGGAAATTAAAATATTTGCTCTGGAAACAGCTGTAAGCCGCTTTTCAGATGTGATGTGGGTATTGCAGCAGATTCTTTTTATGAGTATGGATAAACGGCTGGCAGTCTTTCTCCTGGATGAGTCAGTCAGAACCGGTTTGGATACCATTGAACTGACACACGGGCAGATTGCCCGCTATATGGGATCTGCCCGTGAAGTAGTATCCAGAATGCTGAAATATTTCGCCAACGAAGGAATTGTAGAGGTTTCCAGGGGAGGCGTCAAAATTCTTGATAAGAAGCGTCTGCGGGAATTAACCTAAAAGAGAGAGAATCTCCTGTTTGGGCTTTATCCCTGCTGATTGGTGGGTGATTTGGCCGTCTTTGATTACAACCAATGTGGGGATGGTCATAACCCGGAACTGCTGGGCCAGTTCGGCTTCCTGATCTACGTTGATTTTGCCTACCACATATTGGGCGTTTTCCTCGGCAATTTCATCTACAACGGGAGACATCATACGGCAGGGGCCGCACCAGTCGGCATAGAAATCCAGAAGCACCGTTTTACCACTGTTTTTTACAGAATCAAAATTGTTTTTATTTACACTCAGTACAGACATCATTGTTACCTTCCTTTCTCTTGTCGATATTGGCTTGTTGATGGTGTAAGTATAACCGATGTCTGTGTTTATTTCTGTGATAAAGTCACATTCCGGAGATCAAAAGAAAGGGCAGCAGGTGGTGAAAAATCATCTCCTGGCTGCCCTTTTTTTGTTTTATTTACAGAATTACGCCAATAAAGCAGAGAATATAAAGGAACTGCATTTACTTCTGACTGTCAGTTTTAGAAATGAATCAATACCGCAATAATCATAACGATGGAAGCGCTCACAAAGAGCACAGCCTGCATCTTAATCTGGAACTTGGCCCATTTCCCCCACTCAAGCTTGGCTACACCCAGGGTTCCCAGAAGGCAGCCGGAGGTAGGAACGATCAGGTTGGAGAATGCATCTCCCAGCTGGAAGGCCAGCACAGAGGTCTGACGGGATACGCCTACCAGATCCGAAAGGGGAGCCATAATCGGCATGGTAAGGGCAGCCTGCCCGGAACCAGATACCACGAAGAAGTTGAATACGGTCTGGAATACATACATAAGCCATGCAGAGATTACGGTGGGGAAATTCTGCATGCCGCTGCTGATAGCGTGCAGAATCGTATTGAGCACAGTGGGGGAGGAAGCGTCCGTCCCGCCCAGGATGATGATAATTCCCTGTGCCATACCAACTACCAGAGCAGCTCCTACCAGATCAGCGGCTCCGCTCTGGAAGGAAGAGGCAATGTCGTTGAGGCGCATATCATTTAAATGAAAGACAACAGCGATAATACCGGATACCAGACCCATCACAAAGAACTGGGAGGCAATTTCCGGGATATAGAAGCCCTTTACCACCACGCCCCAGACTGTCCAGACCATGGTGGCCAGAATTACCAGAAGAATCAGCTTATGTCCCAGGCGGAAATCAGCCTTGGTGTTGTCTTCCTTAAATTCATTCCGATAAGCTGCGTCGCTGTCATAAGACACGGATGCTTTGGGATCTTTTTTGATCTTGGCAGCATAGACCATGGTAAATCCTGCGCCAATGCCTGTAAATACAAACCACAGTACAATACGGAAGCCGGCTCCGGAGAGCACAGGCACCTCGGCGATTCCCTGCGCAATGGCCAGACTGAAAGGATTCATCCAGGAAGCGCCGAAACCGATCTGGGTGGCACAGTAGGTGACACAGACACCGACCACTGCGTCATAGCCCATAGCAATGAACATGGGGACCAGAATCATGGCAAAGGGGATGGCCTCTTCGCCCATACCGAACACGGCGCCGCCCAGAGAGAACAGCACGAACAGAACCGGAATCAGAAATTTTTCCGCTCCCTTGGTCCGCTCAATCATAGCAAGAATACCCTGATCGATAGCGCCTGTCTTCAGCACAATGCCAAAGGCGCCGCCGATCACCAGAATAAAGGCAACGATTCCCACAGCAGAACCCCATTTGTCACCAACCGTGAGACCTTCAAATACATAGTTCAAAATGCCCTGTCTGCCAAAATCCTCAGTTCCGAAAAGAGGAGCGGCCTGGGTCATTTTATTGCCGTTTTCATCGGTTACATACTGGAAGCTTTCCGGATCCAGAACGGTCTTGGTTTTCTCCTCCCCGTTCTGCATATAAGTGATTTCCTTGGTCTCATACTGTCCCAGCGGAACGAACATGGTCAGAACCGCGGCAAAGAGAATCACAAAGAAAATGATGACATAGGTATGGGGCATCTGCAGCGTTCTTTTTTTCTTATTCATAATCTGTTCTCCAATCCCTCTTTTGTACATTGTTAGAGTTTACTCAAAAGTGCCTTTGACAACCGGCAGCCCTTCCTGTACCATCAGCCGGCCTTTGGCCAGTACCGTATGGATCTGCAGAGTGTCTTTGTCCACCAGCACCAGATCCGCATCACAGCCTGCTGCAATCCGGCCTTTGGAAGGCAGCTTCAAAAGATCTGCAGGATTTGTGGTTACAGGCAGAAGTGCAGTGGTGATATCTACCTTTTCCTGCAGAATGGCATCCCGGACCTCCCGGTACAGAGAGGTGACCCTGCCTACACCCAGGCCCAGAAAAGTTCCGTCCCGGCCAAATATGGGGATACTTCCCTGGCCGTCAGAGGAAAAGGTAATCTGCTTCTTGGGAACCCCCTGCTCCAGCATCAGCCGCAGGCCGGTGCTGGCCTTTACTTCATCCTCCTCCAGAAAATCCGGATCTGAGCTGGTAGTCAGATCCACATAACCGCCAAGAGTGGCTGCATAGTTGATTCCATCCTGCAATAGGCGGGTGCTGCGGTTGATATGGGTGGGCAGCATGTTGGAAGGCGGAATCTCCGTCTCCTCCGCCACATACCGAAGGTAAGACAGCATCCGATCTCCGTCGCCCATGTGGATGTTCACCAGTCCGGCTTTCCCGGACAGAATTCCCCCTACCCGTGTATCCCCCACAATGCGGGCAAATTCTTCCCTGGAAGGCTGGGAGGAACGATGATCGGAAATGGCGATCTCTCCACATCCGACGACCTTGTCAATGAGAATCAGGTCATCCATGATACTGCCCGTCAGTGTACGGACCGGGACCTGATAGGAACCGGTGTAGATGTAGGCAGTGATTCCCTCTTCCTCCAGCCCCCGTGCCTTGGCCAGAAGGGAAGCCATATTCCGCGTGGTTCCGTCTGTGCCAAGACAGCCGACAACCGTTGTGACGCCGCCTGAGGTGATGTCGGTCAGCATGATTTCCGGCGTCCGGGTGTGGTAGCTGCCCTCGCCACCGCCGCCCAGGATATGAACGTGGCTGTCGATAAAGCCTGGGAACAGGAGCATACCCCTTCCATCCACAACTTGTACATCATAGGCGCTGGATACGGGGATTTCGTCAGCGGTTTTTAAGATACGGGAATCTGCAATCAGAACGTCCTGGGCGCCCAGGTATTCCGGGGCGTAGAGAGTGGCTCCCTGGATGAGCTTCAGCATGTGTGGTACCTCCTTTGGAGTGTAAGTCTGGCACTGCTCATTGCCATCGCATACATTATACCATAGGCAGGGGGGCGTGTCCAAGAAAAATGAATAAATATGCAGGAAATGGGACGTGCATGGCGGGAAAAAGAACTTACAGTTCCAAATTGACACATTTTCGGGACTTTTGATATAATAGCGTCAAAGAAGGAGGATTCTTATGCCGGGAAGAACGATGCTGTCGGAGGAGGACAGGGGATATTTTTATGATGCCATTGTAAAATTAGATGAAAACCAGGCGTATGTTGTAACAGACAAGGAAAAGGATACGCTTTTCTATACATCCAATATAAACATCAAAGAAAAAATCAGCGGGCGGCCCACGGATGAGGAGCTTACCAGGGCTTTGATTGTCCTCCGCCTGATAAAGACATATGGTTATAAAAAGGAACAGCTGATTCTGGAAGATTCTGTTGAGTATTCCGGCCGGAATATTACGATGACTGCCTTTCAGAATGATATTGCAATTCTGGACGAGAGCTGCAGTATATACGAAAAGCTTATCGAAGTGAAACGGATAACCAGCTATCACGGGATCAATGACAGTGAAATCAATACCCAGCTGTTTCATCCCTTTAACAATTTCCGAAAATATGCAGATGTAAAAGAATTGTACTATGTTTCCTGCGGCATCCCTGCAGTTCCGGATTCGTTTCCTCTGGTCTGTATCGGAATTGATACAGCCAAAGTAAAAACCTATGATGCATGGAAAAAGAAAGGGCGGATTTCTTACTACATTGATATTGCACCGAGCGGGAAGGATGCTGTTGAAACTGTACATTATGGGAAAGCCGGCAGTTTGGGTGCATCCACCAAAGGCTGTAAGGAATTAAATGATAATTTTGGAATTGATACCATCCGGCGGGCCTGGCGGGCAATCTGGGATGAGATCTGGGGCGGAAATCTGGAGAGCAATAAAAAATTCGAGAATTTTAACAAGATTCTGCTGGCCAAAATTTACGATGAGCGGAAAACGCCCATTGGAGCTCCCTATACATTTCAGAGGAAGCTCCGGGCCGGAGAAATGCAGGATGATGAGAGTCTGGCGGCAGATATTGACCGGCTGGTAAAGATGGCCTGGCGGGAATATTTCTGCAAAGGAATGGATATAGAATTAAGAGATATAAAAGGAATTGATTTTAACGAATTTTCCATCGATTTAGTGGTATGCTGTGTTGAACAGCTACATTCCTTTTCTTTTGCGAAAAACAGATATAAAAATGTGGATATTCTGGGTGAATTTTATGAAATGGTTATACGGGACAGCTTTAAGCAGACAAAGGGACTGTTTTTGACCCATCCCAATATTGTGCTGTTTATTCTGGGGGTCTTAGAGGCAGAGCATTTCGTGAAAGCCAAACTGCAGAGACCGGACGAAGATCCCAGATACCGGCTGCCATTTGTGATCGATCCTTCCTGCGGCACGGGTACCTTTCTTGTGTATTACATGAATTATGTTCAGAAATATGTGGATGAACACGCTGAAGATATTTCCTGTGGAGATATTGATGTGGAGGAATTTATCCGGCGGGAGATGCAGGGAGAAAACAAGTATAAATGGGTAAAGGACTATGTTTTCGGGCTTGACAATGAACTGGTGCTGGCAGTGGCCAGCCAGATCAATCAAATTCTTCACGGCGATGGAAGTACGAATATTTATTATGCGGACGGCTTAAGTGATTTTGAGGATTATGCAAAACTGGATATTGTGGGAGCCCATAATATTCTGTCATCCGGCATCAGACACCATGATTATTATGGAAAGGATGAGCTGTGCAAATTTGATATTATCCTGTCCAATCCGCCCTTTAACGTAAATATCAATAAACAGAGACTGAACCAGAGATTTGAGATCACAGGCAAATCCGAGGCGTATTTTCTGGAGCGCTGGTACCAGCTGCTGAAGCCTAAGGGAAGAATCGGCGTTGTACTGCCGGAGAGCTTTTTTTCTGTAGAGGATGATGTGGCCGGACGTCTGTTTTTATACAAGCATTTCAATGTGAAATGCATTGTAGCCCTGCCGAATTTTACTTTTCAGCCCCATACGCCCACGTCTACCAGCCTTCTGTTCGCAGAGAAAAAGAGTGAAAAAGAAGAAACAGCATTTAAACGGAAATGGGACAGGTATCAGGATGTATTTGAACAGAAATACAATGAGATTGCGGCCATGTTTCCACGTTCCAAAACGGATTTGGAGGAAAATGGGCTCTGGAGCCTTTTGAAACAGGTGGAAAGAAAAACGGTAAAACTATTTGGAGAAGGGGTTGTGGTATATCCCTATTTTTCCGATGCGTTTACGAAAGATGTGGAAAATTATCCGGAAATTAAGAGAAAGTACAAAGAAGCACTGGAGCTGCCCAGGAACCGCTGGATTTTGTCAAAAGTTTATTCCAAAGAAGAGGCGTGCAGATTTATAAATTACAGTGTAGAGGAAATCGGGTACAGGGCAGGCAAGAAAGGCGCTAAGGACAGGCCCAATGACCTGATGGGAATCTATGCAGAGAATGACAGGCAGATCTTTAATGTGAAATACGCTCATGACTGGAAAACCATTGATTTCACAGATATGGAGACAGCTCTGGGAATGATTCGAAAGGAAAATATATGGCAGTAATTCAGGAAAGAAATTCCCTTGCAGAAGTTGCAAAATACAATCCTCTGCGGTGTGACACACACTTTAAACATAACATCCGGCTGTCGGATACATTCTTTCAGAATCCGGCTGTAGAGTGGGTATCCTTAGGTTCGGTTCTGGAAAATGTGAGGAATGGCATGAATCTGGCGACATCTTACTATTCCATGGAAGAGACTTCATATAAGTATATTTCAGTTTCCCAGATCAAAGAGTATGGATTGATTGAGAAAAATCAGAATTTTCTTATAGAGGAAGTTGCGGAACTTAATAATTATTTTGAGCTGAAGGAGAATATGCTGCTGATTACCAGGTCGGGAACCATCGGAACAGCCATATCTACCTCTCATCCCTCCTTTCATTTTGAGGAATATTCCTATGTTGCCTCCGGCTTTGTCATCACCGCAGAGGTGGTGGAAGGGGTGTCCGCAGATGTCATCGCAAATTATATGAATATGTACTTTGTGCAGCGCTATCTGACGGCGATGTCCGCGGGGGCATGCCAGAAAAATATTTCGCAGCCGGTCATCTCCAATCTTCCCATTCCCAGTGCAGTTCTCAGGGAGAAGAAGTACGAAACAATGTTTGAGACGTATCAGCAGGAGAGCAGGAAGGTGTTGCAGGAGATTAGAGAGAAAGAACAGCTGCTGGAAGAGAAAAAGATCGAAATTTCCAGATTGATTGCCCAGGAACTGGAATTACATAAGTAAGGGGATCTCAATCTGTATGATATAATCCTCGATTTGATCAATTACTGTCTCATTGATGCCTTTTTCGTAGGAAAAACCGGTCAGCGCAAGTCCCTGTTTGTGGGCATAATCCAGGATCTCCTGGTACCGCAGGGGGATTTTATCCCAGCTTCCTTTGTGGAAGGCTCTTAAATATCTGCCCTCTGGCTGTATATGGAGACCGGTTTCCTGTCTGAGGAAGGGGATCTCGATGAACAGCCTGGTGTAATCATTGAAACAGCCCTTTTGCAGGCTGGATACGGGAATCATGGAGCCGTAAGAGGCATCGTGAAGACGGCCCAGCCGGTACCTGGCCGTTTCGGCCGTGATAAGCTCTACTTCTTTCTCAAAGGTGGTTGTCTCGTCGATATCTACCGTCACCAGACAGCGCTCCTCCTTTTCAATGACAGCAATTTCAGATAAATCCATGTCCAGCAGTGCAGCCATGTTCTGCTGGTGGTTCCATAAAGTTTTGCGGACTGCCTTAAGATGCATAAGCTGCAGATCCAGGTCCGCAATCTTTTCATCCAGAAGATTTTTCATGGCTTTGGCCGATCGGTTTTTCATAAAAAGCTGAATTTCATTTAAAGGGACATCCAGTTCCCGCAGAAGCAGAATGGTTTCTAATACAGGACTCTGGCGGTAATTGTAACAGCGGTATCCGTTTTCCGGGTTGACGGCGGCTGGCTTGAACAGCCCGATTTCATCATACCACATGAGGGTTTTCTTGTTGATTCCATGCATGGAAGCAAACTGTCCAATGGTGAGAAGCTTTTCTGTTTCCTTCATAACAATATTCTCCTTAAAAAAGTTTATTTAATGCTTGACCGTACAGTAACTGTATGGTATATGATACCCTCAGTGGATAAGGCGGCGGGTGTTTCCCTATTCACTGAGGGTATCATATACAGAGGCGTTAATGCAAGACAGAAGGAGAAACTATATGGAAAACCAAAATGTATATTTAAAACCTGTTACATTGAAAAATATTTTGAAGTTTGCGGTTCCTACCATTGCGATGACCGTATTTATGTCCTTTTATACCATGGTGGACGGCTTGTTTGTATCAAATCTCATCGGTACCGGCGCCCTCTCGGCCATCAATCTGACAGCGCCTGTCATTCAGCTTGTCACGGCCATATCCACGATGCTGGCTGCCGGGGGAAGTGCGGTAATTATGAAAAAGATGGGAGAACAGAAAAATGAGGAGGCGAAGGAGGACTTTACATTTCTGATTCTGGTGAATGTATTGACAGGAATTGTCATGTGCGTTCTGGGTTACACACTTATGGATTCCCTGTTTGCGGGGATGAGTCTTTCGCCAGATGTAGAGGGATACTGCATAGAGTACTTAAGCCGTTATCTGATATTTACGGTGCCGATTCTGCTGATGAATAATTTTACCCTTTACATGATTGCCAGCGGGAAGGCGGCTCTTTCTCTGGTTTGTTCTGTGACAGGGGGAGTTCTGAATATGATCCTTGACTATGTGCTGATTGCGGGATTTCATATGGGAATCGGCGGCGCGGCAATTGCAACCGGGCTGGGATATTCGGTGACAGCGGCAGCAGGCCTCATTGTATTCAGCCGGAAAACGAATCTTCTGCATTTTAAGAAGCCGGTATTGCGGTTCCGGGTTCTTGCCAGTGCAGCCACAAACGGGTGCTCAGAAATGGCCACGGCCCTGGTCACAGGAATTATTACTATGATGTTTAACTGGACCATGCTCCGCTATGTGGGAGAGGACGGCGTGGCGGCTGTGACAATTATTATGTATGTGCTGATGTTTGCAAGCTCTTTGTATACGGGCTATTCCTACGGTGTGGCACCGATGATCAGCTTTTACTATGGGGAGCAGAATCATGGAAAGCTGAAGAAGCTGACAGCAGTCAGCCTGCGGGTAACTGCATTCATTTCCCTGGTGACTGTGGCAGTTTCTCTCCTGCTCACCAAGCCTCTGGTATCGGTCTTTGCCCGGCCGGACAACCCGGTATACGATCTGGCGGTTACCGGCAACCGGATCTGCACCATTGCCCTGCTTTTTATTGGTTTTAATATTTCTGCCAGCGGTATGTTTACGGCCTTGTCCAACGGAGTGGTTTCGGCAGTCCTTGCATTTTCCAGATCTTTTGTATTTATGCTGATTACGATGCTGGTGCTGCCTCTGATTCTGGGAGTGAACGGGGTCTGGCTGGCGACTCCGGCGGCAGAGCTTATGGCTTTGGGCTTGTCGGTGTTTATGTTT
>CATJHO010000073.1 GCA_949740535.1 uncultured Lachnospiraceae bacterium | reverse complement strand
GGTCCAGGCCGGCGACGGCACAAAGCTTCTTACCACCTACAAATCCCCGCTCTATGATCTGGACGGAAGCGTTATGGGAACGGTGGGGGTTGCCATTGATGTTACACAGGAGCGGGCCTATGAACGGGAAATCATGGAGAAAAACCAAACCCTTGAAACCGTGTTCACCACCATGGACTGTGGAATTATGTGCCACACGATGGACGGCTCCCGGATCATAAGCGTCAACCGGGCCGCGCTGGAGATTTTGGGTTATGAATCCCGTGAGGAGATGATAGCAGCCGGATTTGACATGGTAGCAGCAAGCGTTCTGGAAGAAGATAAGGAAATGCTTCGAACCAGCATAAAGGAGCTCTCTAAAGAGGGAGACAGTGTCAATGTTGAATACCGGGTGAGTCCCCGCGAAGGAGATATCCGGCATGTGATGGGGAACATTAAGCTTATAAGAGAGAATGGTGAGCTGTTTTATCAGCGCTTCCTTTTAGACTGTACGGCACAGAAGATACAGGAAAAGGAAAATGAGAGGCGTCACAAGGAGTTAATCCGCGCCCTGAGTATTGATTATAATCTGGTGTGCTTTTTTGATCTTGATACAAACGTGGCAGTGCCTCTGCGGATTGCCGATGATGAAAGCGGCGCTCTGGACGAGGTATTTAATAAAAATCTGCCATGGAAAGAAAGCATGGAGCTATACATAGAAAAATATGTCTATGAGGAAGATAAGGAAATGCTGCGGCAGGCTGTTTCTGAAGATGTGGTCAGACAGCAGCTGGCAGAGAAAAATCAGTATTATGTAAATCACCGTGTGGCTGTGGACGGTGAAATGAAGTATTTCCAGATAAAAATTGTACGCGCAGGGGCATGGAGTGGAGAGCGTGGGATTGTGCTGGGACTTCACAGTGTAGATGCCGAAATCCGTCACGAGATGGAGCAGAAGAGTCTGCTGGAAGATGCGCTTTCCCAGGCCAATAGGGCGAATAAGGCAAAAAGTGTATTTCTTTCCAACATGTCTCATGATATCCGCACGCCTATGAATGCGATTGTGGGATTTACAGCCCTTGCAATTACCCATATTGAGCAGAAAGAACGGGTGGCTGAATATCTGAATAAGATCATGACTTCAGGAAATCATCTGCTGAGCCTGATCAATGATGTTCTGGATATGAGCCGGATTGAAAGCGGAAAAATGCATTTGGAGGAAAAGCCCTGCCATCTGCCGGATATTCTTCAAGGTCTGCGCAATATACTGCAGGCAGATGTGCGGGCAAAGCAGCTGGATCTGTATATGGATGCGGTGGATGTGCTGGATGAGGATATCTGCTGTGATAAGCTGAGGCTTAATCAGGTGCTGCTGAATCTGCTGGGGAATGCGGTGAAATATACGGCGCCGGGAGGAATTGTCAGCCTTCGGGTAATCGAGAAGACCAGTGCGTCAGCCGGGAAAGCTGCCTATGAATTCTGTATCCGCGATACGGGTGTTGGTATGAGTGAAGAATTTGTATCTCATATTTTTGAACCCTTTGAGCGGGAGAAGAATTCTACCACCAGCGGTATCCAGGGGACTGGTCTGGGAATGGCTATTACTAAGAATATTGTAGATATGATGAATGGGCACATTGAGGTGAAGAGCGAGCAGGGAACAGGAACAGAGGTTACGGTTTCTTTCACGTTCCGTCTGGACGCAGAAGGCCCCAAGGAACCGCAGGATATTCCGCAGCTGAAAAACTGCCGGGCTTTGGTGGTGGATGATGATTTCAACACCTGTGACAGTGTTTCCTATATGCTTGGGCAGATAGGAATGCGGGCGGAGTGGACATTGTCAGGAAAAGAGGCAGTGCTGCGGACGCGTCAGGCAGTTATGCGGGAAGATAATTACTGTGTATATATCATTGACTGGCTGCTGCCGGATATGAATGGAGTTGAAGTTACCAGAAGAATCCGAAAAGAAATGGGAGAGGATGTACCGGTTATTGTACTGACAGCTTATGATTGGACAGATATTGAGGACGAGGCTAAGGAGGCCGGTGTTACTGCATTCTGCAGTAAGCCTCTGTTTATGTCAGAGCTGAGGAGCTGTCTGAACTCCATCGTAAATCCAGAGGAGTCCCGGCAGCATGAATCAAAAAAGAAGACGAAGAACACCAACAGAGGACGTATCCTGCTGGCGGAGGATAATGAACTCAACCAGGAAATTGCCGCAGAAATTCTGGGAGATGCGGGATTTGAGGTTGAAATTGCGGAGAATGGACAGATTGCAGTAAATATGCTGGAAAAATCAGAAGAAGGATATTACCAGGTAGTGCTTATGGATGTACAGATGCCGGTGCTGAATGGATATGAAGCCACAAAGGTTATCCGCAGGCTGCCGGATAAAAATCTGGCGTCCATCCCCATTCTGGCCATGACAGCCAATGCCTTTGAGGAGGATAAGCAGGAGGCGGCAAGGTGCGGGATGAACGGTCATATTGCCAAACCCATTGATATCAAAATTCTGCTGAAAACCCTGCGGGAAGTATTAAATTAATGCAGCGGAAAATTAATGCTTTCATCACAATTTGAACACAATTCAATGCTAGACTAAGAAATTAGTAAAGCATTATATATCATTGCATTTATAAGGGAGTAACCAGGATTCACCAGCTGCTTCAAAAAAATGCAGTGCTGTATGGAAAGAGGAAGATACCAAGGAAGGAGTTTGGGTTTTTATGTATGAATATGGCAGCGGCAGTTCGGATGCATCCAAAAGCTCATCAAGTGAGTATCGATACAGTGGTCCCTTTTATCAGGATCATAAAGGCTCCGGACAGCAGAGAGCGGGGGAGATACCAGACAGAAGGAAAAACAGCTTTCCCAGACTGATGGTTAAAGTGATCTGTGTGGCACTGGTATTCGGTATTGTGGCAAGTGCTGCTTTTCAGGCTGCAAACTATGTGGGAGGCCGGATGCGTGGAGAAGACAAGACGGAGTCTGCAGCCAGCGGGGAGATTCCGGTACTTCCGGAGATTGAGACGACAACGCCGCAGACTGAGAATGGAGGGCAGGCTGCCGGCAGGGGCGATGTGACGGCGATTGTACAGGAATGTATGCCTTCCCTGGTGGCAATTACCAATGTAAGTGTCCGTGAGGTGGAGAGCTTCTGGAATTTTGGCTGGTACAATATGCCCCAGCAGAGGGAACAGACTTCTACTGGTACGGGAATTGTCATTGGGCAGAATGATTCAGAGCTTTTGATTGTGACCAACAATCACGTGATTGCCGGCTCCACGAATCTGACGGTACTGTTCAGCGTGGATGAGGGGAAAGAGGGCGCAGACGCAGTGGAAGCGCAGATTAAAGGAACGGATGCCAGCAAGGATGTGGGCGTGATTGCGGTATCTTTGAAGGATATTCCGGCAGAGACCTTAAGTGAGATTAAGGTGGCAGTCATCGGTGATTCTTCCCAGTTAAAAGTAGGCGAGCAGGTAGTTGCCATAGGAAATGCACTGGGATATGGGCAGTCTGTGACCACCGGGATCATCAGCGCGCTGAACCGGGATGTGACGCTGCAGAATGATGACGGAACCTTGATAAACAACAGCCTGATCCAGACAGACGCGGCCATCAATCCCGGCAACAGCGGCGGGGCGCTGTTGAATATGAAGGGAGAGGTAATCGGAATCAATGAAGCCAAGTACTCCTCCGGCTATGTGGAGGGTGTGGGATATGCCATTCCGATCTCGGATGTGGAAGGGATTATCGGCGATTTGAAGACCATAACCATCCGGCCGGAAGTAGATGCAGATAAGATGGGGTATCTGGGAATTAACTGCCAGGATGTAACGGAAGAGATTTCCGAGCAGTATGATATGCCTGTGGGAATTTACCTGAAGTCTGTAGTGAGCGGATGTGCCGCAGCCAATGCCGGTCTAAAAAAAGGAGATATTATTACCAGATTTGACGGAGTTGGTGTGAGCAATTATGATTCTCTCCGGGATCGTCTGCAGTACTATGAAGCAGGCGAGAGTGTGGAGGTGACAGTTATGACACCGGGAGCAGGAGAGTATACGGAGAAGACAATTACTGTGACCTTAAGCAGTAAGGAGGAAGTAGAGGCGGCTTCCTGATTGGAAGACAAACAGAAAGAGAGACCAGACACGGGAAGGAAGACAGGTATTTTTTTCCCGGTGCTTGGTCTTTCTTTTGATTTGTGTTATACTTTTTGAAAAGGAGTGGACATATGGACGAAAAAGATTACTTAGAAGAAGTGGAAGAGACAAAAGAGGAAGGGAAAGAGGAGGAAAAGGACAATGGCTATGAAGATGTCTGCTTCCTCTGCCATCGGCCGGAAAGCAGGACGGGAAAGCTGATTACCCTTGCCAAAGGCATCTGTATCTGTTCAGAGTGTATGCAGAAGACCATGGACACGTTTCAAAATAACAGCTCCGATCTTTCCAAGATTCCCGGTTTAAGTTTTATCAATCTGGCGGATTTGCAGAATATGATTCCCCAGAGACAGAAGGTAAAGAAGAAAAAACCCAAGGAAGAAGAGCCGGTTAAGGAATTGAATATCCGGGATATTCCGGCTCCACATAAGATCAAGGCCAGCCTGGATGAATATGTGATCGGCCAGGAATATGCCAAGAAGGTAATGTCTGTGGCTGTTTACAATCATTATAAACGGGTGGTTACCGGAACCCAGGATGAGATTGAGATTGAGAAATCCAATATGCTGATGATTGGACCTACCGGAAGCGGCAAGACCTATCTGGTGAAGACACTGGCGCGGCTTCTGGATGTGCCTCTGGCCATTGCAGATGCTACCTCCCTTACGGAGGCCGGATATATCGGTGACGATATTGAGAGTGTGCTGTCCAAGCTTCTGGCGGCGGCAGACAATGACGTAGAGCGGGCTGAGCGGGGCATTGTGTTTATCGATGAGATTGACAAGATTGCCAAGAAAAAGGATACCCACCACCGGGATGTGAGCGGGGAGTCGGTACAGCAGGGGATGCTGAAGCTTCTGGAAGGTGCTGAGATTGAAGTGCCTGTGGGAGCCAACAGCAAGAATGCCATGGTACCGCTGACCACGGTCAATACCCGAAACATTCTTTTTATCTGCGGCGGAGCCTTTCCGGAGCTTTCGGATGTAATCAAGGAACGCCTCAATAAAAAGTCTTCCATGGGATTTCAGGCAGATTTAAAGGACAAGTATGACAAGGAGCTGAACCTTCTGCAGAAGGTGACCGTGGAGGATCTGCGGAATTTTGGCATGATTCCGGAATTTCTGGGACGGCTGCCGATCATATTCAGTCTGGAAAGCCTCACAAAAGAGATGCTGGTGCGTATTCTAAAAGAGCCGAAAAATGCGATTCTGAAGCAGTACCAGAAACTGCTGGCATTGGATGAGGTGGATCTTATCTTCAATGAAGGAGCCCTGGAAGCGATTGCAGAAAAGGCTATGGAAAAAGATACAGGCGCCCGTGCCCTGCGGGCGATTATTGAGGAGTTTATGCTGGATATCATGTATGAGATTCCCAAGGATGATAACATCGGACGTGTAACCATTACAAGGGAATATATCGAGCATACAGGAGGACCGCTGATTACGATGCGGGGAGTACTGCAGCTGGAAGAGCAGGGATAGACCTGCGGTTTGAAAAAGGAGGAAGGAAGCGTGAACAAAGAAGTATTTGACGACATTGGAAGAGTGCTGTCCGGAGCAGCGGAAGCAGTAAGCCGCAAGGCAGGGGAGGCAGTGGAACTGACCCGGCTGAAAAACCAGATTTTCAGTCTGGAACGGGAGATCAAGCGGGATTATACAGATTTGGGGAAAATGATTTATGAACAGTTCCTGGAATCCGGCACCACAGATGAATCTTTCAGGCCTGTCTGCGAGGAGATTACCAAGAAGAGGCATCTGGTTGAACAGTGCGAGGGTGAGATTGAATGCCTGAAAAACGTTCACTAAAGAAGCTTTTCTGGGGCGGGCTCTTGGGTGTCAGCCTGTTGCTGAATCTGGCGGCCCGCCTGTGGACGGGATTTGCGGAGTGGTACGCAGTCCGGGTATATCCACTGTTTGTGGGAACTCTGGGACGTATCTGCTCCGTTATTCCCTTTTCCGTGATTGAGGTTCTGCTCTATCTGTGCGGAGCTTTGCTCCTTATTGGGGCAGCAGCCATAGGGTTAAAAAAACTGCGGCCGGGTCAGGCTCTTAGAATTCTGTTTCAGGGTCTGCTGCTGGTATTTTTCGTATTTACGCTGAACTGCGGAATTAACTATCAGCGGATTCCTTTTTCGGAGAGGGCTGGTTTTGTGGTGCAGGAATCTACAGAAGAAGAACTGATCGCCCTGTGTGAGCGGCTGGTGGCAGAGATTAATCAGGAGGCCCAGACGATTCTGCTGGATGGGGACGGTCATTGCACGTTGGAGGAGGATCCGGCTGAGACAGCGCGGGAGGCGATGAAGGCTGTATCTTTGGAGTATCCGGAGCTCTCCGGCTATTATCCCAGGGCAAAGCCGGTGCGTTCCACCTGGTATCTGTCCAGCCAGCTTCTGCAGGGAGTGTACAGTCCCTTTACCGTGGAAGCCAATTATAACAACGGAATGCCGGATCAGGACAAGCCGTCCACCATCTGTCATGAACTGTCGCATTTAAAGGGGTTTATGCGGGAGGACGAGGCGAATTTTGTGGCCTATCTGGCCTGCCGGGCGTCTGAGGATGCACAGTTCCGCTACAGCGGAAGTATTCTGGCCTATATTTACAGCGGCAACGCTCTGCATGGACAGAACCCGGAGGCCTTTTACAGCGTGCGGGAGAAGCTCTGTGAGCAGGCGGTGCGGGATTTAAGGGACCACAATGCTTATTGGGATACATACAAAGGAACGATTTCCGAGGTTTCGGATAAGGTGAATGACGTGTATCTGAAGGTCAATTCCCAGGAAGCCGGGACAAAGAGCTATGGGCGGATGGTGGATCTGCTTCTGGCCTGGAACCGGGAACAGGGGCTGGATACAGAGGAGTAAAGGGTTATGGAATACCTGGATTTGCGCAGAGAAGACGGAAGCGTGACGGGAGAAGTGAAGGAACGCAGCAGAGTACACAGGGACGGGGATCTTCATGGCACAGCCCATGTCTGGCTGGTCCGTTATCGGGAGGATGTGCATTCTGCAGAGGTTCTGCTTCAAAAAAGAAGTAAAAATAAAGATTCCTTTCCGGGATGCTATGATATTTCTTCGGCCGGCCATATTCCTGCGGGCGTGGATTTTTTGGATTCCGCCCTGCGGGAGCTTGAGGAGGAGCTGGGAATACGGGCAGAAAAGGAAGATCTGATCTACGTATTTTCCCATCTGGGGCGTTACGAAGGCGAATTTTACGGGCAGATTTTTATAAATTACGAATACAGCCGGGTGTATCTCTGTGAGTGCAGCCTTTCGCCAAAAGAGATGCAGCTTCAGACAGAAGAAGTAGAGAGCGTGCTTTTTATGGATTATCGGGAATGCCTGGAGCGTATACGAAAAGGAGATCTGGATCACTGTATTTTTCCGGATGAATTTGAAAAACTGGCAGAAGCTATAGAAGATTATTTTGCCCGCACCGGGCGGCCTCTTGGCAGGGAGTCTCTTGCGGAGACCTGGGCAGAGGACGCTCAGGCGGAGCTGGAGGACTGGATTGAGGCGCAGGGGATTTATATCCGTCAGTGAACCTGCTGCTGGCTGCGCAGACAGTCTCCGTACCGCAGCACATTATCGAAAAGGGCATTTTGATAGCGGCGTTCTGCTTCGGTCCAGTTGACAATGTGGAACCAGGAGTGGATGTATTCTGCCCGCAGATTCTGGTATTCCAGGTAGTAGGCATGTTCCCAGACATCCAGGACAAGAACCGGAGAGAGGCCCTTGGGCAGAGGTGTGTTCTGGTTGGGAAGGGGAAGTATCACCAGCTTGCCCCGCTCATCAGCCACAAGCCACAGATTACCGGAGCCGAACAGCTTGAGAGCTTCCTGGAAAAAGCTGTTGTAGAAATTTTCCCAGGTTCCGAAATCCAGCAGCAGAGAGTCCTTTAATTTCCCCTGCAGTTCCGTAGCGTTGGGAGACATACCGGCAAAGTAAAGCTCATGATTGTAGACGCCGCCGGCGTTATTCCAGACACCTGTACGGATATCCTCTGGCAGCTGCTGATTCTCCAGCAGAAGGCGTTCCAGAGTCCAGTCATGGAATTGGGGATAGGGGCCGATGAGGGAGTTGAGATTATCCACATAGGCGGCCAGATGCTTGGAGTGGTGGAAATACATGGTTTCCATATTGATGTAAGGCTCCAGTGAGTCATAGAGATAGGGGAGCGGGAATACCTGAAAAGGATAATGCTGAATCATAAAATTACGTTCCTCCAAAATATGTTATATAATATAAAATATGCACTTGACAAATGGGAAAGAATCGCATACAATAATATTCGCACGTAACGGAGTATGGCGTAGCTTGGTAGCGCGCTCGGCTGGGGGCCGAGAGGTCGCAGGTTCAAATCCTGTTACTC
>CATJHO010000072.1 GCA_949740535.1 uncultured Lachnospiraceae bacterium | reverse complement strand
GGACTTTTTATAGCCCAGATCAAACAGCGGCCAGCGGATCAGGAAACAGAAAATCATGGGCAGAACAATGACCGGAACGGACAGCCAGCTTCCCTCTGCAGCCAGACCGGCGGCAATCATACTGGAGATTCCCGACAGGAGAGCGTACTGCAGGGTATCGCCGATGCCTGCCAGAGGTCCCATTAAGCCAAGCTTGATGCTGTTCACAAGCTCTGACTGTCCCTGTTCCTCCAGGGCAGTGACCGAACCGATGATCAGCGCGGAAGCAGAGTGATGAGAGTTGTAAAACTGCAGATGGCGCTCCAGATTGCGGCACTGTTCTTCCGGCGTATCGTAGAGCTCCTTCATGGCCGGAACCATGGCGTAGGCAAAGCCTGAGGCCTGAAGACGCTCATAGTTGTTACAAAACTGCAGAGCCCAATTGTGCCTGCGGCGGACGGATTTGAGCGCTTTTTGAGATAATTTTCTTTCGGTATTCTGAGTATCCATCATGCTTTTTCTCCTTTCAGCTGTTTTATGTAAAGTCCTCCGGCCACAATGCCAAAGATGGCAATGCCCAGAATGGGAATATTCAGATATGCGAACAGCAGGAAGCCAAGGAATAAGTAAGGCCAGTAGTTTTTCACATCCATATAGGACAGAAGCAGAGCCATACCTACGGAGGGAAGAGCGGCGCCCATAACCTGCAGTCCGTTGGTGAACCATTCGAATCGTTCAGCAAAATCAGAGATGACACTTAGATTTCCTTTCAGCATGACGCCGATGAAAACCGGAACGGCATCGCACAGCATCCACACGAAGATACCGGATAAATGGCACCACTCAAACCGCTTGATATTGTTGCTGGCCAGCGCCCTTTCCCCGGCGTGGAGAAGCAGCGTGTTGATGGTGCGGGCCAGAATGTTGGTCTGCATTAACAGCAGAACCAGAACCGTGGCGATGACAATTCCAATGTTGTAATCACCGGTTTCAATGGCTGCAACCACTCCGAAGATAGAGCCGATTCGGTAGTCCGGCACGGTGGCGCCGCCGAAATAGTAGAATCCCAGACTCATCAGGGTGCAGACAGAGCCTACCTGAAAGCCCGTTGCCATATCCCCCATAATCAGTCCGGTCACAATTCCGTAGACAAGAGGGCTGGAGATGTTCAGCTCGCTCCACCAGTCCAGGTCCATAATGGCGACAAAAAGAGCAAGTACTAATGCTAAAGTAAACGTATTCATTGCGTTCCTCCTCATTGATTGGATGTTTGTGTGTGAGCAAAAATGAGAATCAAAATATAGTTTCTACCCTCCTTTACCCGTATTTCCTGAAATTCATGTCTGATTAAGCAGTTACTTCCGTAAGCCGTGCCCGGTGCATGTAAGTGTTCCCTGCATGAATTATTATCAATATACAATGAGTTTCTATATTTGTCAATACAAATAATAAAAAATAACATTACAATTATGAGGATGTGAAATGGATAAAAATGTAAAATAAAATTACAAAAACAGCAGTAAAAATGCGTATTTTATGAAAATGAAAGAAAATCGATGGAAAGAACAATAAAAATGGGGTTTACAAATATTTGGACATATGATATATTCAAATAACAAATTTGAGTACACAAATATAACTGAAAATCAGGAGGTAAATTGTATGGTACGAAATATCAAACACTGGACATTGGAAGCGCCCAGATACTGCGCGGCAATGCTGAAGGAAAAGGCGTCTCTGGTAAAAGGCCTGAAGGAGCTTTATCTGAAGAAGAATTACAGCACAATCCTGATGGCCGCCTCTGGTTCGTCCTTTAATATTGCCAGCAGCGTAAGATGGATTCTTCAGGACTGGATGGATGTGAAGGTAGAGCTGGTGACCCCTATGACTTTTTCCATGCTGTACCACAAAAAGGAAGAGGATACCCTGGTGCTCTGCATGAGCCAGAGCGGAAAGAGTACGAATACCATCAAATCCGTGCAGACAGCCAGGAAGCTTGGCTATGATGCGGCGGTGCTCTGCGCCGACCCCGAAGGGCCGATCCGTACATACTGCGAGCATGTATTTTCTTACGGAGCGGGGATTGATGATTATTATGTGGCCAAAGGATTTCCCACCTCGGTTCTGTTTTTGATACTCTTTGCCCTGGAAACCGGGCTGGCAAAGAAGACCATTGACAAGGAATTCTATGATGAGACCTTTAGACAGCTGGAGCTTCTGATCCGGGAGCTGCCCGGATATCATGAAAAAGTGCTGAAATTTTACGATGCCTGTAAAGAGGACTTTATCAACATGAAGCGGGTGATGATTACCGGGATCGGCGGAACTTATGGCAATGCCAGAGAGGGCGCGCTGAAGCTGACGGAAACCATCGGCGTTCCGGCCAATGGCTATGAGACAGAAGAGTTTCTCCACGGGCCCTACTATGAGATTAATAAGGATTATGCAGTGTTTATTTTTGATACAGAGCCGAAGATGCATACAAGGAATGTATCGATTTTTCAGGAGATCCGGCGTCTGACCGACAAGGTCTTTTTACTGACCGCCTTTGATGATGTTGCCGCAGAGCGGGTTCTGCCCTTTGGAATTGATGTGGATCCCAGACTGCTGGTTCTGGCCGGTCCGGTTCTGTTTCAGATTATCAGCAGCAATGTCTGCGAGGAGCTGGACATTCTGTGCATCAATATGGAGCATTACCGGGTGACCCGGAACCTGTCTACGAAGGTGGAAAAAAGCGTGTAAAAGGAGACAGCAGAGCGCAAAAAAACGGCTGAGCGTGCGGCTTGGCCGTTTTTTTCTGCGCTTTTTTGCTGCAGGTTCTCAAAAAAGCCGGCAGGAATACTTCTTTAGTTGCAAAGCAGTCCGATAGAACGTATAATGAAGAGGAATTCCCAGCAGAAAACTGGTTTACATAAAAGGAAATCTAAAATGAAATTTCAACTGCAGAAAGCATCCGAATCCTACGTGGTAGGCGTTCTTCTGGCCGTTGCCGGGGGATATCTGGATGTATATACCTATATCTGCCGGGGCGGCGTGTTCGCCAATGCCCAGACGGGAAATATCGTCCTTCTCGGTATTAGTATGGCAGACCAAAACTGGTCCAAAATTTTGTTCTACATGTACCCTATTATGGCCTTTATGGCAGGGATTCTGATCACGGAGTATGTGAGGAGAAAATTCCGCTATAATCCGGGCCTTCACTGGCGGCAGATTGTGATTGTGATTGAATTCGCAGTGCTGTGGGTGATTGCCTTTGTCCCTTCCGGGGTCTGCGACGATCTCATCAACTCAGCCGTTTCTTTCGTGTGCTCCATGCAGGTAGAGAGCTTCCGCCGTTTTAACGGAAGCGCCTATGCCACAACCATGTGTACCGGCAATCTCAGGAGCGCCACAGAGCAGCTGTTCTACTACAACATCAACAAAGACAGTGAGGCGCGTAAGAAGAGCATTCAGTACTATGGCATTATTCTGTTCTTTATCCTGGGAGCAGTGCTCGGAACGGCTGTCACCCGGATCTTTCTGGAGCCTTCCGTACTGATTGTCTGCCTCCTGCTTCTTGTGGTATTTGTAATTATGTTTATTCCGCCGGCAGAAGCGCAGGAGAATCCGGGAAAGCCAGATACCCCATAGCCGGGCGGGCATCAAATCTGGGAATAAAAGAAATCGGAGTAAGAGCAGATGGAGTATTCAGAACTGTTTATCTTTATAATGGAAATTGTAGGGACGGTGGCATTCGCTTCCTCTGGGGCTCTGCTGGCCATCCGCAAGGAAATGGATTTGTTCGGCGTCTGTGTGCTGGGAGTGATCACTTCTGTGGGCGGAGGCATGATCCGGGATTTGATTCTGGGGATTACGCCGCCCCATATGTTCCGCAGTCCGGTCTATACGATGGTGGCTCTGGGGGTCTCGGTCCTATTGTTCTGCCTGCTGTATGTCCGGCGGGGGCTGATGCAGGGGAAATTTGCATCTGCCTATGACCGGGTTATGGCGGTTTTTGACGCGGTCGGGCTGGGAATTTTCACAGTGATGGGGATCAATACGGCGGCAAAGGTCTGCTATAAGCAGAATTTCCTGCTGCTGTTTGTGGGGCTGGTTACCGGCGTGGGAGGCGGGCTCCTGCGGGATGTTATGGCACAGGAGAAGCCCTATATTCTGACCCGGCACGTGTATGCCTGTGCTTCTCTGGCAGGCGCCCTTGTCTGCGTCTATCTGCGGGGAAGTATGGGAGAGCTGCCGGCCATGACAGCAGGGGCAGCCGTGGTGACTGCTGTACGGCTGCTGGCCATGCACTACCGCTGGAATCTGCCGAGAGTGAAGTGGGAAGGGAAAGAAAACAGGGAACCCGCAGAGAAAGCGGAAGGCCTGGAAAGAAAAGGAGGAGATCAAAATGACAAATAGGGAACGCCGGGACGCGCAGCTGGCCTATATTGCGGATGAGGACATATATGAGGAGCAGAAATGGTGCAGGGAGATCCTGCAGAAGCTGAACTTTATGGACCGCTCGGATTTTGATGAAATTCGAAAGATTGTGGCGCAGCTGCTGGGAAAATCCGAAAATGCCCATATCAATCCGCCGTTTTACTGCGATTACGGGAAACATATAGAAGTGGGGAAGAATTTTTATGCCAATTATAACTGCACGATTCTCGATGTTGCCAAAGTAAAGATAGGAGATAATTGTATGCTGGCGCCCAATGTGGCCGTTTATACGGCAGGCCATCCCCTGCATCCCTTAAGCCGAAACTCCGGCTATGAATATGGAAAAGAGATTGTTATTGGGGATAATGTGTGGATAGGGGGAAATACAGTGGTCTGTCCGGGGGTTCATATTGGCAGTAACGTAGTCATTGGCGCCGGAAGTGTGGTGACGAGAGATATTCCGGACTGGTCGGCTGCAGCAGGAAATCCCTGCCGGGTGCTGCGCAGAATCACAGAGGAGGACCAAAAGAAACTGTTTCACGACGAGGAATTTGACCAGGAAGCCTGGACGGATATTTCGGAACGGAAGGGGAGATATGATGATGGCAATCGTATACCATGAAAGCGGCAGGACATTTCATCTGTACAATGACACCATCAGCTACATAATGACCGTGATGCAAAACGGTCATCTGGGACAGCTCTATTATGGGAAACGGCTTCGGGACAGGGAGGATTTTTCGCATTTTCTGGAGACCTGTGAGCGTCCTATGACGGCCTGTGTCTTTGAAACGGATCGGAAATTTTCGCTGGAACATATCCGGCAGGAGTACCCGGTGTTTGGAACGACGGATTTTCGTCAGCCGGCAGTGGAGGTGCTTCAGGAGAACGGAAGCAGAATCTCGGATTTCCGGTATCAGGGATATCACACGGAACCGGGGAAACCAAAGCTTTTGGGGCTTCCCGCCACTTATACGGAAGATCCGGATGAGGCAGAAACCCTGACGGTTACCCTGCAGGATCCGGTGACAGGGCTTAAGGCAGAGCTTTTGTATACCATTTTTGCACAAGGGGGGATTCTGGCCCGCAGTGTCCGGTTCTGCCATGAAGGGAAGAGCCCGGTATGGCTGGGACGTGCGATGAGCCTGTGCCTGGATCTGCCTGACAGCAGTTATGTGTGGCAGCAGCTTTCCGGCTGCTGGGCCAGGGAACGTCATATCCACAGCCGCTTACTGGGACCGGGAATTCAGGCCATCGGCAGCATGCGGGGACATTCCTCCCATGAGCATAACCCCTTTGTGGTGCTGAGACGGCCTTATACGGATGAGCGTCAGGGGGAGGCTGTGGGGATTTCTCTTGTGTACAGCGGCAATTTCCGCATACAGGCAGAGGTGGATGCCCATGATACCCTGCGGATTCTGGCGGGAATTGATCCGGAGACCTTTACCTGGAAGCTGGAGCCGGGAGAGGTCTTTCAGACGCCGGAGGCAGTGATGGTCTATACGGATCAGGGGCTGAATGCCATGAGCCGTACCTTCCACGGTCTGTATCAGAGGCGGCTGGCCAGGGGCTGCTGGCGGGATCGGGTGCGCCCGGTTTTGATTAACAATTGGGAAGCCACGTATTTTGATTTTACCCAGGAGCGCCTTCTGGAGATCGCTTCGAAGGCAGAGGAATGCGGCGTGGAGCTCTTTGTGCTGGATGACGGATGGTTTGGAGCGCGCAGAGGCGAGAAAGCAGGCCTTGGAGACTGGCAGGCTGACCGGGAGCGTCTTCCCGACGGAATCGGCGGGCTGGCGGAACGTGTGGAAGCTCTGGGATTGAAGTTTGGTCTTTGGATTGAGCCGGAAATGGTCAATAAGGATTCCGATCTCTACCGGCAGCATCCGGACTGGATTTTGTCTGCGCCCATGCGCAGAGAGTCCCATGGAAGATTCCAGTATGTGCTGGATTTCTCCAGAAAAGAAGTGGTGGACAATCTCTATGAGCAGCTGGCAGAGCTTCTGGGAAATGCAAAGATATCTTATATTAAATGGGATATGAACCGGAGTATTACAGAGTGCTGTTCAAAGGGATGGCCGGCGGACCGGCAGGGAGAGATTTACCACAGGTACATTCTGGGGGTATACGATCTCTATGAGCGCCTTACCTCGCAGTTTCCCCAGGTGCTCTTTGAGTCCTGCGCCAGCGGCGGCGGGCGCTTTGATCCGGGGATGCTTTACTATGCGCCCCAGGGCTGGGTCAGCGATGACAGCGATGCCATAGAGCGGCTGAAGATTCAGTACGGAACTTCTCTGTGCTACCCCATAAGCAGTATGGGAGCCCATGTAACAGAGTCGCCCAACCATCAGGTATATCGGAATACGCCCCTTCACACACGGGCCAATGTGGCCTGCTTTGGAACCTTCGGTTACGAGCTCGATCTGAATAAGCTGACGCAGAAGGAGACAGCGGAAATAAAAGAACAGATTTCCTTTATGAAGCAGTACCGGGAGATTCTGCAGTTCGGTGATTTTTACCGGCTGAAGAGCCCCTTTGAGGAGAATGAGGCTGCCTGGATGGTGGTAAGTAAAGATCAGAAAACCGCGCTGGTGGGCTGGTACCGGATTCTTAACTGTGTCAATGGCCGCTATACCCGTGTCCGGCTCCAGGGCCTGAATCCTCAATACTGTTACAAAAATGAGCGCAGCGGTCTTTGCTGCTATGGGGATGAGCTGATGAGCGCGGGGCTGATCACAAGTGATGAATCTGCAGGCCAGGTGCCGGAGGGTGTGGAGCCAGGGATGGATTTTGACTCCAGAATCTATGTGCTTAAGGCGGAATGTCCTTCGTAAGAATGGGCAGAGCTGGTAAATTTTTGTTGACGCTGCCCAGGTAAATACCCTATAATACCCTCAGTAGGTAAAGTTGTTGTCCAGAGACAAAATGCCTGAGAAAACGAAGATATAAGAGTTATGGAAAGACTCATAGAGAGGAGCAGAGACATGAGACAGTTTTTTGGAAAAAGCCAGTATGGAGATTTGAAAGAGGCAGTCCGAGGGTTGAGCAATCCACAGTTTATCATGTTGTTTTCCAATAAAGAACAGTTTGAGACCCATGTAAGAGAGCTTGAGAAGCTCTATCCCGGAGTTCCCAGCATTGGCTGTATCGGCATGTGCTATGATACCGGTGTTGTGGAAAAAGGGGTAGGAGTTGTTGCATTTTCAGACGGCGTACAGGCGGCAGTCAATGTGCTGGAAGAGGTGTCGGTGATGCCGGTGAAGTATATTCAGCGTCTGGCAAAGGATGTGCGCTCTGTCAATGGTTCCAGTGAAAATACCATCTGCATTGATTTGTGTGCGGGAAATGACGCCTGTGTATTAACGACGATTTATTCCGTATTAAAGCAAAGAGGGATTCCTCTGGTAGGAGGCACCGGAGATGCCAATAAAGTCTCTGCCAATGGAAGGGTTTATGAGGATGCAGTGGCCTACGGCGTCGTAAAGAATCTGAACGGCCGGGTAAAGGCTTACAAGGAAAATATTTACCGTCAGATGAAGAATTACCGCTTTATCGCGTCGGAGACAGACAAATCCAGGTATCTCATCGGCGCCCTGAACGGACAGCCGGCGAAACGGGTATACCGGGATATTTTACATATTACGGATGAAGATGTTCAGAGCCAGACCTTTAAGAATCCCTTTGGCAAATTGAACGGAAATGATATCTGTATTGTATCCATCAAAGAAGTGGTGGGAGAGGCCCTGACCTGTTACAGGCAGGTGAATGACTCGGACGTGCTGGTTCTGCTTCAGCTGGGAGATTATAAGGCGATTGTGAAAAACACCATCCGCACGATACAGCATGATTTTCCGCGGGTTTCCGCTGTGTTTTCCATCAACTGCCTGTTCCGCTATCTCCTGTTCAGCCAGAACCATTATATGGAAGAGTACTTAAGCGAAATGGGAATGCTGGGCAGCCATGCAGGGCTCGTGGGATTAGGAGAGCATTACAACAACCGGTTTATCAATCAGTCCATGTCTTGTGTCGTATTTGAGTAGGGAGGAAAAGCATGTTGTTTGGGAAGAATAAAGGAAAAGTAAAGGGAGTACCGGCAGAGGAAAAGACACTGGAGCCTGTGCTGCATGTAATTGATACCCTGAAGGATTACCGTACGGAGCTGGTGCAGAAGGAAGTGAGTTCCCTGGAGGAACTGGATAAAATTGGAAGATCGTTCAATAATGTGCTTGCAGAGGCGGAAAGCTTTGAGGAAAAGCTGCAGGGATTCGGACAGAATTTCACAAGCATAGAGCAGGTATCCGGCGAGTTTGTTACGGTTAAGGAGACGATTGCTCATTCCGTTGCCCAGGCGCAGAATGAGGTGGAGGAGCTGAAAACCAGTTCCAGGCAGGTAGAGGCTTATTTTGGAGAAATGGGAAGTACCTTTGGGGATCTGCAGGAGGCTGTAGCCCGGATTAAGCAGTGTACCAGCAAGATTGTATCCATTGCAGAGCAGACCAATCTTCTTGCCATCAATGCTTCGATTGAGGCGGCGCGGGCAGGGCATCAGGGCAAGGGCTTTGCTGTGGTTGCTGTGGAAGTAAAGAAGCTGGCAGATGAGATCAAAGAGCTGACAGGAGAGGTGAACTCCGGTATCCATGAAGTAGAGAAGGGAACGGAACAGCTGAATAACAGCATTGTTACATCCCGGCAGGCTCTGGAAGCCAGCATTGATAAGGTAAATGAGACCTATGAAATGTTTGATGAGATTACCCATTCAGCGGAGAACGCTACGGATGTACATACAGAGATTTCTCATGTAATTGAGAATTCCAAGTCGGCGCTTCAGCTTTTGTGTGAATTTTTTGTTCAGGTGAAGAGCCAGTATCAGGTGGTGGTGAAGCATATCAATCAGGCCGGCCGTCTGGGTACGACAAAGAGTGCCATGTTTGAGGATATTGATAATATGATGGCTCAGATTCCGCCGATTATTAATGATTATGTTTCGGATAGAAAATAGATATTGGAAGCAGAATAAGCCTGCCGGCTGTGGAAAAACCGGCAGGCTTGCCTTTTTATTCTCTTTAAAGAATTGTAAGATGGTATTTTTGTTAAAATAATGACAATAATAGATTGACAAATATACCTATAGGGGGTATACTGTAATTATCAGATACCCAATGGGGGTATACGGAATGGAATTTGGAGAGGAGTGAGATATATGACCAGGGAGGTTACATTAATCATAGAAGGAATGACCTGTGCATCCTGCAGTGCGGCGGTGGAGCGTGTCACAGGGAAACTTCCGGGAGTGGAGAGCAGCCAGGTGAATCTGGCAACGAACCGGGCGCGGATTGTCTATGATCCGCAGCAGGTGACTGTGGAGATGCTCTGTGAGCGGATTGAGCGGGCAGGTTTTGGGGCAAAGGAAGAGCAGAAGGCGGCAGCTTTAAATCAGGAGATTACCCTGAATATTGAGGGAATGACCTGCGCGTCCTGCAGCGCGGCGGTGGAGCGTGTTACCAGAAAGCTTCCCGGCGTGATAAGCAGCGAGGTGAATCTGACTACCAATAAAGCGCATATTGTCTACGATCCTTCTAAGGTGAAACTTGCGGATATTAAGCTTAAGATTGAGAAGGCGGGCTTTGTGCCAAAGGATGTGGAGAAGGAAGACCGGAGGGCAGAGCCAAATGAACAGATGGAGAAGCTGCGCAGACAGAAGCAGAATCTGATTGTGACCATCTGTCTGGCGGTTCCCCTGCTGTATATTTCCATGGGGCATATGATTCCGATTACACTGCCGCTTCCGGATTTTCTGCATATGCACAGTCATCCTCTGAATTTTGCACTGGCACAGCTGGTATTGACACTGCTGATCCTCTGGCATGGAAGGAAATTCTATGTGGTCGGCTTTAAGACTCTGTTCCGGGGCCATCCCAATATGGATTCTCTGGTTGCCATCGGAACAGGAAGCGCCTTTTTCTACAGTCTGGCTATGACAGCGGGGATTCCCTCGGATCCGGTCTGTGTGGAGAATCTTTACTATGAATCGGCGGCCGTGGTGGTGACTCTGATTATGCTGGGCAAGTACCTGGAGGCAAGGAGCAAGGGAAAGACCTCAGAGGCGATCCGCAGGCTGATGGAGCTTGCGCCGGATACGGCAGTGCTGCTGCGGGACGGACAGGAGGTAGAGGTCCGGGTGGAGGAAGTAGTTCCAGGTGATGTGCTGCTGGTGAAGCCGGGCAGCAAGGTGCCTCTGGATGGAACCGTTATTGGCGGCTCCAGCAGTGTGGATGAGTCTATGCTGACCGGGGAGAGTATTCCGGTGGAAAAGGAAGAGGGCGATACGGTCATTGGCGGCAGCATGAATTTTAATGGAGCCATGGAGGTTCAGGTAACCCATGTGGGTGCAGATACAACCCTTTCCCGCATTATTCAGATGATGGAGGATGCCCAGGGAAAGAAAGCGCCTATTTCCAAGCTGGCAGATACAGTTGCGGGGTACTTTGTGCCTGCAGTTATGGGAATTGCCCTTGTGGCGGCCCTGTTCTGGACCCTGACGGGACACGATCTGGCTTTTGTGCTGACTATTTTCGTATCCGTTCTTGTAATAGCCTGTCCCTGCGCCCTGGGACTGGCGACGCCCACGGCGATTATGGTGGGAACAGGCCTTGGAGCCAGCCATGGAATCCTTATAAAGAGCGGCGAAGCGCTGGAGACTACCCACAAGATTCAGGTGGTGGTGCTGGATAAGACAGGGACTATTACCGAGGGAAAGCCAAGAGTCGTGGATGTGGTATCCCATGAAATGGAAGCAGCGGAGCTTCTGCGCCTGGCGGCCAGCTGTGAGCGCTCCTCGGAGCATCCTCTGGGAGCAGCCATTGTGGCAGGAGCGCTGGAGCAGAACCTTGCGCTGGAGCAGACAGAGAGCTTTCAGAGCGTAACCGGCAAAGGGATTGAGGCAGTTCTTGACGGCCGCAGATTTCATATCGGGAACCGGCGGATGCTGGAGGAAGCCGGTACGGCCCTGGGAACCTATGAAGAGGCGGCCAGGATGGCTGCAGGAAAGGGCCAGACGCCTATGTTTGTGGTGATAGACGGAAAGCTGGCAGGAATGATCTGCGTGGCAGATACCATCAAGGAGACCAGCAAAGAGGCTGTGGCCCAAATGCGCAGCCTGGGAATCCGCGTGGTTATGCTGACGGGAGATAATCAGCTGACGGCAGACTATATCGGAAGCCAGGTGGAGGTGGATGAAGTAATTGCCGAGGTGCTTCCGGGAGATAAATCCCAGGTGGTGGAGCGTTACCAGAAGGAAGGGTATGCAGTGATGATGGTGGGAGACGGCATCAACGACGCACCGGCCCTGGTACAGGCGGATGTAGGGGCGGCCATCGGAAGCGGCAGTGATATTGCTCTGGAATCCAGCGATATTGTGCTGATGAAATCGGATTTAAAGGATGTCTATAAGGCCATCCATTTAAGCCGGGTAACTATCCGCAATATTAAGCAGAACCTTTTCTGGGCTTTCTTTTATAACAGTTTGGGGCTTCCCATTGCGGCCGGATTGTTGTATGCTTTAGGTGGACCCCTTTTAAATCCAATCTTTGCCGGTCTAGCCATGTCTTTCAGCTCTGTATCCGTAGTCAGCAATGCGCTGCGGCTGAAAGGGCTGAAGCTGTAGGCGGGAAACTGCGGAACTGGAATAGAAAAACAGCAGGCTCCCCGAAGCGCATAGAAGGATTTACGGACATATGTTTTTGTGGCCGTAAATCGTTCTGTACAGGGATGCGCTGAGCGGAAGACTGCGGAACTGGAATAGGAGGTGCCGGATGGCCCAAATGAAACAAAAAGAAACCTGCAGCTGCCAGGAAAGCTGCTGTGTCAAAACAAAGCACCGGGACAGCGGAGAATACAAAAGTCTGGTAAACCGTCTGAACCGCATTGAAGGCCAGGTCCGGGGCATTCGGAGTATGCTGGAAGAGGAGCGTTACTGTGTGGATATTCTCACGCAGGTATCGGCCGTCCAGTCGGCGCTCAATGCCTTTAACAAGGAGCTCTTATCCAATCATATTAAAACTTGTGTGGTAAAAGACATCAAAAGCGGAGATGAGACAGTCGTAGACGAGCTCTGCGACACCATCCGGAAGCTGATGAAATAAGAAAGAATCAAGGAGGAGAAGATCATGACAGTATTAAAAGCAGAAGACATGCACTGTGAAAAATGCGTGGAGCGGATTACCAAGGCGCTTACAGGGGCAGGGCTGGATTTCAAAGTAAGCCTTGCAGACAAAACCGTGACGATTGACGGCTGTGAGAACTGCGTGGCAAAGGCAAAGGAACTGATGGACGATTTGGGTTTTGAGACCGTAGAGGTTTAAGATCCGGTGGCATTTCCTGTTGCGGCATGAAAAACCTTTTTTTGGAAACCCTGTAAACAACACAGAGTTTTCAAAAGAAGGTTTTTGCAAAGATATGCTATACCTTTGTTGTAAGAAGGTATCATGATCGATGGACAAGCGGCGTATGAGCAGGGAAAATGAGGCAGAAATAAAAAAATTACTTTTTTTGAAAAAAAAGCTTGCAAAAAGAAGAATTATATTATATACTAAGCAAGTCGGCAGGAAAAGCCGGTATGGTTCCTTGGTCAAGCGGTTAAGACGCCGCCCTCTCACGGCGGAAACAGGGGTTC
>CATJHO010000071.1 GCA_949740535.1 uncultured Lachnospiraceae bacterium | reverse complement strand
CACACCTCAGCCGGCCCATAATACTGAATAGCTCCCGGAAATACATAAGCAGTCTCTGCCGCCCACTCATCTCTGTGAGCCTCAAAGTACTTGAAGGGCGTTCCATCCAGTTCCACACGAGCATTCTTGATAACCGGCTTATCCTCGCCGTGTCTTCTCTCAATGTTCATCATCTTGGTAATCGGCATACCGCCCGCAACCCACTCTTCCGCCGGCCTGGACAGGTTGGAAACCTTGGAAAGATAACCATTGTAGCCATACTGGATCAGCATGAACGCATTGTAGCCGAGAGAATAGCAATAGTCGGCATCAAAATTGGACGGGAATGCACATCTTCCTTCATAGCCAAAGAAATGCGTCTGGACTGCGTACTTGCCCGCATAAGTTCCCGCCGCTTTTCTTGCTTTCAGCTTATCGCCTACAAGAGCTGCGAACAATTTCTCGGACTCAATCAGGGAAACCTGTACATTGCCGTGGGGATCTCTCTCAAGGAACAGCTGCTGCTGAATCGCCTGAGGAAGAATCGCAAATACTTCCATAGCATCCCCCGAAAGCCCCTTCTCGATAAACGCATACTTTTCGCTCCAATTCGGAAGCGCATTAAACGCATCTGCCTTGCTGCCTGCAAGAAGTTCGTTGATCTCGCCGATCAGAGCGGAGAACTCGGGAACAAATTCCACAACGCCCTCGGGAATCACGACAACGCCAAAGTTAAGGCCGTTTGCCGCTCTCTTCTCCACGGAATCCGCAATATAATCCGCGATCTCGGACAGAGACTGCTTCTTTTCCTTAACCTCCTCGGAGATCAGACAGATATTCGGCTGGCACTCCAGTGCACACTCCAGTGCAACATGAGAAGCGCTCCGTCCCATAACCTTGATGAAATGCCAGTATTTCTTGGCAGAGTTGCAGTCTCTCTCAATGTTTCCAATCAATTCGCTGTAAGTCTTAGTTGCCGTATCAAAACCAAAGGAAATCTCAATGTCCTCATTCTTTAAGTCGCCGTCGATGGTCTTCGGGCATCCGATAACCTGTACACCGGTGTTGTGCGCAGCCATATACTCCGCAAGCACGCATGCATTGGTGTTGGAATCGTCGCCGCCAATGATCACAATGGCAGTAATGCCGTGCTTCCTGCAAACCTCTGTCGCAATCGCAAACTGCTCTTCGGTCTCCAGCTTGGTTCTTCCTGAACCTATGATATCAAATCCGCCGGTATTTCTGTACTGATCAATGTAAGCGTCCTCAAACACAATATACTTATCCTCAATCAGTCCGCTGGGGCCTCCCTTGAAGCCAATCAGGATATTCTCTTTGTTGGTCGCCTTCAGCGCATCGTACAGGCCGCACACAACATTATGTCCGCCAGGCGCCTGTCCGCCGGAAAGGATCACGCCGACTACCTGCTTCTTAGCGGCAGAAGTATTCTGCCCCTTCTCAAAGGTAACCTCCGGCTTTCCGTAAGTGTTCGGGAACAGCGCTTTAATTTTCTCCTGATCCGCCGCACTGGTGGTCGTGCTTCCTTCTTTAACGGCAATCTCGGTGATGCCGTTTCTGAGCATTGCCGGAAGCTTCGGAACATATTCATATCTTGCTTTCTGAAGTGGTGAAAGATTCATAATTGTACTCCTTTGTTATTTTATACAGAGCTTTAAGCACTCTTATTTTAAACTATCACTAATTGGCGGTTTCGTCAACCTTTACAACTCTTTCTGATAATTCTTCCTCTGTTTTTCACATTTTCAAAATATCAGCTTAAAACTGAAACTTATCCGCAAAATAAGCCTCTAACTCATCAATTTTCACCCGCACCTGAGCCATGGTATCCCGATCCCGGACAGTTACGGCCTGATCCTCTTCCGAGTCAAAGTCATAGGTTACACAGAAAGGAGTTCCTATCTCGTCCTGACGGCGGTAACGCTTTCCAATGTTGCCGCGATCGTCGAATTCGCAGTTGTAGGTCTTGCAGAGCTTCCGGTATACTGCCTCTGCGCCCTCGTTCAGCTTCTTGGACAGGGGCAGAACGCCTACCTTTACAGGGGCCAGGGCCGGATGGAAATGCAGGACCGTACGCATATCGCCGCCTTCCAGCTCTTCCTCATCGTACGCCGCGCACAGGAAGGCCAGAACCACACGGTCTGCGCCCAGGGAGGGCTCAATAACATAGGGAATGTATTTCTCCTTGGTCTCATCATCAAAATAAGAAAGATCCGCTTTGGACACATTCTGGTGCTGGGTCAGATCATAGTCTGTACGATCTGCGATGCCCCACAGCTCTCCCCAGCCAAACGGGAAGAGGAATTCCAGATCCGTGGTAGCCTTGCTATAGAAGCTCAGCTCCTCCTGCTCATGATCTCTTGCCCGCAGTTCCTCATCCTTCATGCCCAGAGCTTTCAGCCAGTCAATGCAGTACTGCTTCCAGTAGGCAAACCACTCAAGGTCCGTATCCGGCTTGCAGAAGAACTCCAGCTCCATCTGCTCAAACTCTCTGGTACGGAAGGTAAAGTTGCCGGGGGTAATCTCATTCCGGAAGGACTTTCCAATCTGGGCAATGCCAAAGGGAACCTTCTTCCGGGAGGTTCTCTGCACATTCTTAAAGTTCACAAAGATCCCCTGGGCTGTCTCCGGACGCAGGTACACAGTATTCTTGGCATCCTCCGTAACGCCCTGGAAGGTCTTAAACATCAGGTTAAACTGACGGATATCTGTAAAATCATGCTTTCCGCAGGAAGGGCAGGCGATGGCATGTTCATCAATATAAGCCTTCATCTCTTCCTGTGACCAGGCATCAACTGAGCCCTCTGCCTGAATACCGTTCTCCGCCATATAGTCCTCGATCAGCTGATCCGCCCGGAAACGGGCCTTACAGCTCTTGCAGTCCATCAAGGGATCGGAAAAGCTTCCCAAGTGGCCGGAAGCCACCCAGGTCTGAGGATTCATCAAAATGGCACAGTCCACGCCTACATTGTAGGGATTCTCCTGTACAAACTTCTGCCACCAGGCACGCTTTACATTATTCTTCAACTCCACACCCAGATTGCCGTAATCCCAGGTATTGGCAAGTCCGCCGTAAATCTCTGAACCGGGATAGATAAATCCCCTGGCCTTTGCCAATGCCGCAATCTTATCCATCGTCTTTTCCATTGTCTTGTCTCCTCTTCACTTATTTATAAATAATACAGGCCTGCCCTGCCTCCTCTGACACGGCCGCCTCCTTCTTTCCCAAGATCGTAACACTTCCGGAAGGACTCACATACTGAATGTCCCCTGGAACCTGAATCTGAAGGGCCTCATTGGTAATCAATACCTTTACTTTATCCAGTTCCGGCACCTGGCTCCAGTCGCTGAGACTTCCGTCTGCCCCAAGAAGCTCTCCCTCCAGCTGGTATCCGGCCTTCTCCGCGTCACCGGGCGTTCCCACAAACAGCTCTGCTCCGGCAAACTCCCTGTAATATTCCTCATAATACCGGGCCTCCGCAAACTGAAGCTGCATGACCGCCTTTCCATCCTCTGCCTCAAAGCTTTTCAGAGTCAGGGGATCCGATCCGAATTTCTGATTGTAGTCTGCTATCTCTTTCTCAATATCACTTTGCAGCTCTTCTGCATCGTAAAAGTCTTTTTCAAAATCCTCCACCACGGTATAGGTTACAACGCCCTTTTTATCCACCGCAATCGTATTTTCCTCTGGCATCTGTTCCGAACAACCGGCCAAAAACAGGCAGAAGCACAAAAGACATACACTGATAAACTTTTTCATACCCATTCCCTCCCAAAATACATTCGAGGCTTTCATCCCTGATAGTATATCGTCTTTTTCCTATTTTTTCAACTCATTTCCTCCAGAATCTCCAGAGATTTGAATTTTCCTTCCATATAAAGTTCCCGCCAGCGGTGCAGCACAAAGCGCAGCTCTCCCAGGACTTCCTCCGAAACGGTAAAGGTATAAAGTTTCTCCGGCGGAGAAGCCACAATAAAAGAAAGTGCATACCGGGCAGCTTCTGTAAGCTCCAGCTCATCAAACTCTACCGGACACTCTCCATTGAGCACCAGCGTTTTCAGTTCAAATATGTAGCGGACCAGCTCATTGGGAATGTGCGCATTGCCAAGCGCCCGCAGGGACTGATAGAGAAGCTTCAGCATGGGAAGCTCATCACTGGCCTCTCTGGTATAATAGTCTGCCAGTTCACAGAAATAAAAGCCGCAGCAGGCCCCTTCCACATCCGTGCCAAGCTCTGAAAAATAATTCATCACTTTGGCCTGCATCAGATTGAAAGAACTGCGGCCCTCATACACAAAAAACTCTCCAAACACAAAAGAACTGCATACAGCAAGAAGAGAGCTGTTCTGACGCCTGGCTCCCTTCGCAAACACTGTAATTTTTCCCCGTTCCTTGGTAAGTACCACCAAGCGCTTATCGTAATCACCGTAAGGATATGCCTTCAGGACCATGCCTGTCACCGTAATCGTCTGCCCCATACGCTGTCTCTTTCCGGGCCTTGGGCCCACCCGGCCATCGTTCCCTCATCCGTCTCCCCGGCCATGTTTCTTCCTGGGCTCCCTTGTAGGAAAGATAGTCTTCCACTGCGCCTGTCTGTTCAAACTGCTCCCATGTCATCCATATCGCCTCTGCTGTTTCATAAATTTTGCAGCAGCTCAGACGGCATCTTCTTCTACGGCCTGCGGCCGTGCAGGAAGCATCGGATGTCCATTCGATGTGAAGGCAGACATAAAAATCTCCATTCAAGCAAACTCGACACATCTTTTTATGTCTGCTTTTCCGCCGTCTGAACTGTTACAACTATATTCTATACAGATAGGATCTCCATGAGAGCCATTCTTATCCTGTTAAAAAACTACCAGATCTTTTTTTGTAAAATGCCTTGACAAAAATCCCATGTACTTTTCCTGCCCGCCCGGCAGCCAGACATTTTACTGCCTGTCAAGCTCCTTCTGATTGTATCCAAAATTTTTAATCAGATAATCGCTGTCCCGCCAGTCCTTTTTGACCTTGACCCACAGCTGCAGGTTCACTCTGCACTCCAGCTGTTCCTCAATCTCATACCGGGCAGCGCTTCCGATTTTCTTCAGCATCGCCCCCTGCCTGCCGATGATAATTCCTTTGTGGGAATTCTTTTCGCAGACAATGACAGCTTCTATGTCCGTCACCTTTCCTCCCGGACGCTCCTTCATCTTCTCAATAGAAACCGCAATCCCGTGGGGAATCTCCTCTTCCAGACAGCGGAGCGCCTTTTCCCGTATCAGCTCCGCCACAATCTGGCGCATGGGCTGATCTGTCACCGTATCCTCATCATAAAACTGCGGCCCATAGGGCAGATACTTAAAAATCTGCTGAATCAGCACATCCGTATTGTCTCCCTTCAGAGCTGAAACCGGCACAATTTCATGGAAATCATAAAGCTTACGGTAAATGTCAATGGCAGGCAGAAGCTCCTCCTTTTTCACCGTGTCCACCTTATTGATCACCAGAATCACCGGCGTCCGGACCTTTTTCAGCTGTTCCACAATATGCCGGTCTCCGGGCCCGACGAAATCCGACGGCTCCACCAGCCAGAGAATCACATCTACCTCTTTCAGCGTACGCTCCGCCACGTGGACCATATATTCTCCCAGCTTATTCTTTGCCTTGTGGATACCCGGTGTATCCACAAAGACAATCTGCCCTTCCCCGCAGGTATACACCGTCTGAATCCGGTTCCGGGTAGTCTGAGGCTTGTGAGAAGTAATGGCAATTTTCTGGCCGATAAGATGGTTCATCAAAGTGGATTTCCCCACATTGGGCCTGCCGATCAGCGTGGCAAACCCTGACTTACTGTCTGCTCTCATATAACTCCTTTTTCGTAACAGTTCAGACAGGCTGCCCTGTTATCCTGTTCCTCCGATGCAGGTGCACAATTATTTATACAATGCGTTACTAAAACTTCACCTGAGAATAATCAACGGGCTCTTTCCTGCTCTGCATCCGGTTCAGCACATACAGGGCTCCCAGCAGAAGCGCAATAGATACAATCAGCGGAACCACCAGACTGCCGCCCGTCAGCCCCATCAGTACATGCCCCACAAAGCAACAGGCCAGTACCGTAGATGCATAGTACATCTGGGAAGACACATGGTCCAGATGGTTGCAGCCTGCTCCCGTAGATGAGAGAATCGTCGTATCCGAAATAGGGGATACATGGTCGCCGTACACGGCTCCGCCCAGGGTACATCCGAAGATGGGCAGCAAAAGATGCTGGGTTTGTGGTGTGCCGGCAATGGCCGCACCAATGGGAATCAGAATTGCCATGGTTCCCCAGGAGGTTCCTGTGGAGAATCCGAGAAATGCCGCCACAATCAGAATTACGGCCGGAAGCAGGAATACAGGGAATGCCGAATTGGAAATGGCATTGCCCACCAGTTCGCCCGTATTCAAATAATCAGAACTGCACACACCGCCGATGGTCCAGGCCAGAATCAGAATGGTAAAGGCCGGAACCATAGATTTAATACCCTCGGTAATGCCGCCCATAAAGTCTACAAAACTTAAGACCTTTCTCGGAATATAGAGAATAAAGGTTACCACAAGTCCCAGAAAGCTTCCCAGCACCAGTGAGAAAGAAGAGTCACACTCGCCAAACGAGGACAAAAACGGTGTTCCGGAGAAGCCGCCGCCTGTATACACCATGGCAAGCACTGTGCAGACAATCAGAGCCAGGATGGGAATCACCAGGTCGTACACCTTTCCCTTCAAAGCCTTTCCACCCGTGTTTCCGCCGAAATCATCTGTCACCACATTTTCCCGGTTGGTAAAGAGATCCCCCTTCTCAATGGCATTCTTCTCAAACTTGGCCATGGGGCCGTAATTCAGCTTGGTCAGACAGATCACCAGAATCATTACAATGGTCAAAATGGCATAAAAGTTATAGGGAATGGTCTTCACAAAGGTTGTCATTCCGTTAAGGCCTGTAGCGTCAGACATATAAGACGCTACGGAAGCGCCCCAGCTGGACACCGGCGCAATAATGCAGATAGGCGCCGCAGTGGCATCCAGAAGATACGCCAGCTTTGCACGGGAAATCCGGTGCTTATCCGTCACCGGACGCATAACTGTTCCTACCGACAGACAGTTGAAATAGTCATCAATAAAGATAAGACAGCCAAGAGCGCTGGTAGCAAGGGCAGCGCCCCGGCGGGTGGTAAGTTTTCTGGAAGCCCACTCTCCGTATGCCGCGGAACCGCCGGCACGTGTGACAATCACTACCAGTGCTCCCAGAAGCCCCAGGAAAATCAAAATATTCACATTGTCGCCAATCTTGCTTCCCATCAGTCCAAAAGCAGATGTTACCATTCCTACCACATTTCCATTGCTGTAAATCAGCGTTCCCGCAAGAATTCCGATCAGCAGAGAAGAAATCACTTCTTTTGTAAGCAGTGCCAGCCCAATGGCAATGATCGGCGGCAGAATTGACAAAATCAGTTGTAACGTATCCATTTACAAACTCCCTCCTTTGTACGTTGCGTACTTATAATCCTCATCTATGCTCAATGAAACAGATTTCTCACCGTTTCAAACAGCCCTTTTTGTTCCTCCAGCTTCTTCTCATTTCCAATAACACAGAGATTGTTCTGGGAAAGCACCGCCCGCAGGTAGGGGGCCAGTGCCCGGATATCCCTGCTTTCGCAGGACAGCACCTCATCCCTTTCCTTCTGAAGCATTTCATACTCCAGCCCCTGAAGCCAGGCCGTCATAGAGCGGAATCCTTTTGCATTGGGGGTCAGCGGTGTATCCATACTGCTTATGGTTCCGATGATATATTTGGTCATATCCCGCTCAGACACCTCAAACTGCTCTGTATATGCCACACTGTCCTCAAAAACCTGGTTGGTCTTCTCCAGATTGGGATCCCGGTAGGACACCATATAAGCCTCGCCTGTGCGGACATAATTGTTCATACAGCCGTAAGCACCGCCCTTCACCCGCACATTGTTCCAGAGATAGTCATAACTCATAATAGTCCGCAGCACCCGCAGAGCTCCCGTGTAGGGCAGACCCTCCTTCGCGAAGCTCCCGGCCCTGGCCACATACTGAATCTGGGCGGAAGTCTTCAGTCCCTCATTCTTCCTCTCAGGCTCCAGGTGCCAGTGCTCCATCTCCACGGAATCTTCATAAAGCCTGGGAAGCAGACCCTGCACCTGCTCTTTTAAAATCTCCAGGCCCTTCTGCTCCGCCGTGTATCCTACGGTCAGATTCTCCTTCCGGAACAGGCAGTGCATCAGTTCCTCCAGATTCTCTGCCGTCTGCTCCCAGTTCTCCTGAAGCTCCTGCTCAATTCCTTCAATAAATTCATAGAATCCCACGCCGCTTACAGCGTCTGAAAAACAGTAATTCTCGGATAAATAAGACAGGGCCCGCATAAATGCCATGGAATGGCCGGAAGTATTAACCGCCATCTGCAGCCGGGATCTGACCTCCGCCACAATCTCGGTCAGACGCTTCCGATCCCGCAGACAGGTAGTCAGAAGCATCTCCTCAATCATGGAAAATGCTTTCCCCATTTCCGGATAAAGGGCCTTGGTCCGCACATCAAACATAACCTTCAGTTTCTTGGGATCTTTCAATTGGGTGTAGGATGCCACGCCGCAGGAAATTCCCCCTGTATGCAGATTCACTTCTGCTGAAAATTCCCCATAGGTATAATGCTTCGTATTCATCTGCCCCAGCACAGCCTGCAAAAGTCCCAGATAAGGCACCAGTCTTCCGGGAATCTCATCTGCCCGAAACAGCAGGCTCACATAGCCGATTCCATTGGTAAACAGATCATGGTGTACCAGAGATATATCTCCCAGCTGATATTCTCTGTTCTGAAATTCTTTGGCCTTCTTATCAATATCCGCCCGCTCCAGCATGGGAATTTTTTGAAGCTCCTCCTGGGTGGAAGGCACGCTCTGGTATTCCTTTAAGTGTCTGGTGAAGGCAATGATCTGTGCCAGCTGATTCTGGTCAAGGCTGTCCTTATACTCCTTCAGCTGCTGCTTCAGAAGCGCCTCCCGCTCAGCGGTCAGTCCCTTCCTGGGCCGGATGATTACCAGAGACGCATGGGTATTCTCCAGGAGATACTTCCGAACCAATCCCTCAAAATATCCCTTGTCCACCTGCTCCTTCAGGAACGCGAAGGTGTCCAGAGCCTCCAGATGGAGAAATACAGAATTATCGTCATAGAGCCAGCTGTCAAAGGCCTGCAGGCCGTACATCAGCCCCGCCGGATAACTGCCGAAATCTGCCTCCCGGTAACGGAATTCAAAATAATTGATTCCCGCCCGGAGCGCTTTCTGGTCCATTCCATTGTCTGCCAGTCTCCCAAGGGTCGTCTCAATAACCTTTACAAATTCTTCCTTCTGCTCCTCGTTGGCTTCCTTGGCAATAATAGAGAAAACCGGCTGTTTCACCCCGTTGTCATAGGAACTCATAATGTCCCGGCCAATCCCCGCATCTAAAAGCGCCTGCTTTAAGGGCGCCCCAGGCATGGAGAGCAGCACATACTCCAGCACCTGCATAGCCAGATACAGCTTTTTGTCCATGGTATCGCCTACGGATTTATTGTAGGAGAGATAAGTTTTATCTTCTGTTCCCTCCTCTTCGGAAACAGAATACTCCTTTACAATCTCTCTGGTCTTGGCAAAGGGCTCCTGGGTCCGCACTTCTGAGTCTACGGGAAGATAATCGTATCTGCTCAGATAGTTTTCATCCAGCCACTGAAGCTTCTCCGCCATATCGCAGTCTCCATAGAGGAAAATGTAGCTGTTGCTTGGGTGATAATAGCGGCTGTGGAAATCCAGAAATTCACTGTACTTAAGATCCGGAATGGCTTTTGGATCGCCCCCGGACTCATTGGCATAGGTGGTATCCGGGTAAAGGGAATTCAAAACTTCCCGCTCCAGCACGCCCTCCGGAGAAGAAAATGCTCCCTTCATCTCATTGTACACCACGCCGTTCAGGGTTATGGGGGCATCCTCGGACTCCAGCTCATAGTGCCAGCCCTCCTGCCGGAAAATCTCTTCCTTCTCATAAATATTGGGATAGAAAACCGCATCCATATACACATGGATCAGATTCTGGAAATCTTTCTCATTACAGCTGGCCACCGGATACACCGTCTTGTCCGGATAGGTCATGGCATTCAGAAAGGTATTCAAAGAACCCTTGGCCAGCTCCACGAAAGGATCCTTGGCCGGGAACTCTTTCGAGCCGCAGAGCACGGAATGCTCCAGAATATGGGGCACGCCCGTATCGTCCGGGGCCGGGGTGCGGAAGCCGATGTAGAAAACCTTGTTGTTGTCTTTATTGGAGAGCAGGCAGACCTTTGCCCCTGTCTTTTTGTGTTTCAGATAGTAACCGGTGGAGTTAAGCTCCGAAATCTCTCTTTTTTCTATCAGTTCGTAGGAATTTAACTGTTCTGCTGTCATGTTCAATGCTCCTGACTGTTTTCCTTTTTTATACATAATATCTGATATAGTATATCACTTTTCATGGCTGTTTAAAAGGAAAATTTTTCTGTTTCCTGTGGGCGTCAATGAAGGGACAGATTTGTTCTACGTTCTCCAGACAGTAATCGCAGACCAGACTGGCTATGAGCCGTCCTTTTCCATCTCTTAATGTCAGCCGGCTGCCGTGTTTGGTATATCTTATGGAATAGCTGACCTCATCCAATTGAAATTCCTTCTTTCTCCCAAAGACGTTGATGTAATAACATTCTTTTTCTGTCAGGACCAGATGTCTGTGAAAATAGCCCAGGACGCCTTCTATAACATCCAGAACCAAAAAAGCGATAAGCAGTACAAACATAAAAATCCACAGGATGATCCAGCCGCCCGGATCGGTCCTGGCTCCTTCTATTCCTATTGCAGCAAAAGCAATAAAGAGAGGGAGAATAAACAGGAAATAGGCTGCCAGGCGGATAATGAGACCTGTTTTCGTTGGAGTTACTTCCAGTTTTTCTTTTGAGGGCATTTTATGAAGTCCCTTCTTTCTAAAATAAATATATGAACCGTGTTTTACAAAAAGCTCTCACTCAGAAAAAACACCGGAAAAATCATGCAGACATGATTTTCCGGTATTCATTCTGAGTGGCTGAACTGAGATTATAAGTTTGCCTTGAAGAATGCTTCGATGGCTTCGAATGCTGCATCCTCGTCTTCGCCGTCGATGCTTACAGTGACTTCTACGCCCTGCTTAACGCCCATGGACATTACTGCCATGATTCTCTTAGCATCTGCTTTCTTTGCGCCGCTGTCCAGTGTGATGGCGCTCTTAAATTTCGCTGCTTCCTTTACCAACAGTCCTGCAGGCCTTGCGTGAAGTCCTAACTCATCCTGTACTACATACTTAAACTCTTTCATGTCCTCTGTCTCCTTTATGCTTTTTAATATTGATAATTGTCTGACGCAGCCACCTTCTTCAAGCGCTGCTTCACACAATCATACTCAGGGTTACCGCTCTGCGCCTCTGTCCTGTGATGCCTGAAATCTGCATCTGTCCGGATCACTTAAGGCTTCAAATCCTTCTTACTCCGCGTCGCGGATCTTCTTACGCAGTTCCAGCGTAAATACAGGTGATACCGAAAGCTCGTCAATGCCCATCTGCAGGAACCGGCGGGTCAGCTCCATATCTGCCCCCAGCTCGCCGCAGATTCCGCACCACGCGCCGTGCTCATGGGCACATTCGATGGTCCGCTGAATCATCCGCAGCACTGCCTCGTGATGGGGATCGTAAATATTGTCCAGGGACTGGTTCTGACGGTCAATGGCCAAGGTGTACTGGGTCAGGTCGTTGGTTCCGATGCTGAAGAAATCCACCTCTGCCGCCAGCAAATCTGCAATCATAACCGCTGCCGGAGTCTCTATCATAATTCCCAGTTCTACGTCTCCAAAAGGAATATCTTCCCTGGTCAGCTCTGCCTTTACTTCCTCCACAATCCCCTTAATCTTCTTTACCTCATCCACAGAGATAATCATGGGGAACATAATGGACGCCGTACCGTAAGCGCTTGCCCGGAAAATAGCCCGCAGCTGGGTCTTGAACACATCCGTCCGCTCCAGACAGATACGGATAGCCCGAAAGCCCATGGCCGGATTCTCTTCCCTGGGAATATTAAAATAATCCGCCTGCTTATCAGCTCCGATATCCAGCGTACGGATAATCACCTTCTTGCCGTTCATCTTGGAAATTACATTCTTATATACGGTAAACTGTTCCTCCTCTGTGGGATAATCATCTCTTCCCAGATACAAGAACTCACTGCGGAACAGGCCGATACCCTCAGAGTCATTCTCCAGAACGGAGTCCACATCCTCCTCGCTTCCGATATTGGCATAGAGGTGTACCCGCTTCCCGCTCTTGGTTTCGGTGGGCAGCCCTTTCATGCTCTGAAGCAGAAGCTTGCGCTCTTCCTCCCGTTTCTTCTTCTCCTGCATAACCGCCAGGGTCACTTCGTCGGGCTCAATGTGAATCTGCCCTGTGAAGCCGTCTACTACACCCATCTTTCCATTCAGGGAGACATCCAGATCAATGTCTGCAGTCACCAGACACGGAATATTCATCATCCGGGCCAGAATCGCCGTATGGGAATTGGCAGATCCCTTCTGGGTTACCAATGCCAGAATTTTATCCTTCTCAAACTGTACCGTCTCACTGGGAGCCAGATCCTCAGCCAGAATAATCACCGGCTCCGGCATCGCCTCCGCGCTCACCTGGGTACCGCTTAATATCGCAATCAGACGGCTGGAAATATCATTGATATCTGCCGCGCGTCCCCGCATATAATCGTCATCCATGCTCAGAAAAATCGCTGCGCACTGTTCTCCTGTAACGAACACTGCGTATTCGGCATTGACCTTGTCCTGCTCGATCATGCCTGTAATTCCTTCTACGAAGTCCAAATCCTCAAGCAGCATCTGATGTGCCTCAAAAATCTCTGCCTCTGCTTCACCCACGTCCCGCAGGGTCTTCTCTTTCAAAAGTGCCAGCTGGCCAGCCGCTTTTTCCTTCGCCGCCATGTAGCGTGCAATCTCTTCCTGTGGATCCTCGATCGCTCTCTTCTCTACTACCTGCGCCGCTTTCTTGTAAATGAACAGCTTTCCGATTGCCACCCCGGCAAATACGCTTTTGCCCTGACGTGTTTCCATAGAATTTATACCTCCCTGTCTCATTATTCCGGGTAAATATATCTGCACTGTCCCGTCTCCTTTTGCCGCTGCCGCCGGCAGAACCTCAGTACACCGGAACATTACATTTATTTTACCGCCTGCATCCTCTCAATATACAAAAAACATATCCGGCGTTTATTCTGCATTCAATGCCTGCTAAACTGCCCGGACCGGAGCGTTCTCTGTACATAGAAAGTACTACCATAATTGTTAATAGTATACTAGTTTTCCCCATAAAAGTCAATGGCATTTGGAACTTATGACCACTCCTTTTTCCGCTTTTTGATGTATCCCCTTAAATATCTGCCAAACACCTGCCACGCACTGCCAGCTGCATATTTTTCTGCCCAGTTCCCGGCAGCCAGGCAGAACTTCCCTGCTCTCTCCTGACAGGAGCATGCACATCCCGACAGGAGAAGACAGAAAAAGGAGTCTTTACACAGAACCATTCTGTATAAGACTCCTTTTTCTTTATACCCTGACTTTCATTTCAAAACAGCGTTCTATGTACATGCAGGACCGAATCTTCTCTCTTCTGCGGCTGATAAGCCTCATACCGATCCAGGTCCTCTAAAGTAAGCTGTCTGATTGGTAAACCCGTATTCTTTTTTATCTTTTCACCTTGGACAGAGCGGCCGGATCTGCAATCACCGTTACATCCGGATGGAACTGAATAATGGAAGCCGGAACCTTCGGTGTCACCTCTCCGCAGAGGGCCGCAGCCGTAATATCCGCCTTGTCCTCTCCATTGATAATCATCAGAAGCTTTCTTGCCCGCATAATGGTTCCGATTCCCATGGTATAAGCCTGACGGGGTACCTCGTCCGCAGAAGCAAAGAACCGCTTGTTGGCCTCAATAGTCATCTCTGTCAGATCCACGCAGTGGGTATCATTGTCAAAGAAATCATTGGGCTCGTTAAATCCGATATGTCCGTCATGTCCGATGCCCAGAAGCTGGATATCCACGCCGCCCAGGGAGCGGATCAGCTCCTCATAGCGCCGGCTCTCCTTCTCCGGATCCGGCTGTGTGCCGTCCGGCACATGGGTCCGTGAGGGATCGATATTGATTCTGCTGTACAGGTGCTTGTTCATAAAATAGTAATAGCTCTGGTCGTTGCTGTGATCCAGTCCACGATACTCATCCAGATTCACGGTAGCTGCCTTGGAGAAATCCAGATCTCCGCTCTTGCACCACTCTGCCAGGCAGTCATAGGTTCCAATCGGTGTGGAGCCTGTGGCCAGTCCCAGTACACTCTCCGGCTTCAAAGTAACCTGAGCTGCCAGAATATGCGCCGCCTTCCTGCTCATGTCCTGATAATCTTTTGCTTCGATAATTCTCATACTCTTTCCTCCTGAATCAGCGGACAGTCTCCCTGTCACGTCTGCTGTTCTATGGCCGCTATCCACTGTATAAACCGCGGCACTTTTTGATACAAAGCATGCCTATACAATTTCCAGACCTGCTTATTTCATATTAACAAAATGCCCATAATCTGTCAATAAATTACCGGTTTTTGAAACAATTTTCATAAAAAAGAGAACCGTCTGAAACTTTGCTGCAAAAACTGCCCGGCCTGTCGCCAGGCCGGGCAGTTTTCTTTTGTATTCTGCTTTTATGCCTCTTCCGAAACAGCCTCCTCTGCCTCTTCCTGCTCTGCCATAACCAAAGCCTCCTCCGACAGTTCCTGCTCTGCCTCTTCCTCGGAGACAATTTTCACCTGACCGCTCTCCAGCTCCTGAATAGCTACAGAAAGCGCTTTCTTTCCCTCTCCGGGCACCAGGGGCTGCACCCCTGCAATAATCTGGCGGGCGCGCTTGGAGGTGGCCAGTACGATGGAATAACGGCTGTTTACCACCGGGGTTTCTCCTTCCTCCACGCCGCTGTTTACCACTTTCATCAAATCTGTGTATGAGGGATGTAACATACTATCACCTTATCCTTTCTGAATTTTTTCATAATAAAGCTCTATTTTGAAAACACTTTCAACTCCTCACGGATGTCGTAGATCCGCTCCTTTGCTCTGGACACCCTGCTGCGCTCGCACTCCACAATCCGGTGCACATGTTCCACACAGGTATCCAGATCATCATTGATTACAAAATAATCATAATCCTCTATGCCCTCTGCCTCCTCAACTGCCCTGGCCAGACGGCTCTCAATCACCTCCGGGCTCTCAGTTCCCCGGTGGGCCAGGCGTTTCTTAAGCTCCTGCGCATCCGGCGGCGACACAAAAAGCAGTACCGTGTCCGGAAAACGCTCCTTCACCTTCCGTGCACCCTGAATCTCTATTTCCAGAACCACATCACGCCCCCCGGCCAGCTGCTGCTCCACGTAGGCTCTGGGCGTTCCATAGTAATTCCCCACATAGCAGGCATACTCTATCAGCTCGTCCCCGGCAATCATCTGCTCAAATGCTTCTCTTGTCTTGAAGAAGTACTCTCTGCCCTCCACTTCTCCCTCCCTGGGCTTTCTCGTGGTAGCGGAAACGGAAAGGGCGTAGTTGTCATAACGGTGAAGGAGTTCCTTCATCAGTGTTCCCTTTCCTGCACCGGAAAAACCGGATACAACTAACAAAATTCCTCTTTTTTCCATGACGCTCCTTCTACTCGATATTCTGAATCTGCTCCCGCACTTTCTCAATGCCTGTCTTTAGTTCAATTGCCCGGTTGGATACCTCCAGATCATTGGCCTTGGACAAAATCGTGTTGGCCTCCCGGTTCATCTCCTGGGCGATAAAGTCCAGCTTGCGGCCCACGCCGTCCCCGGCCTCCAGGGCATCCCTGGTATGCTCTATATGGCTTCTTAAGCGCACCAGCTCCTCATCCACACAGATCTTATCTGCAAAAATGGTAACCTCTGCAGCCAGACGTCCCTCCTCAATCTGTGTATCTCCCAGCAGTTCGTGTACCTTATCCTCCAGCTTCTTCCGGTATTCGGACACAATCTTTGGAGAACGCTCCTCAATCCACGCCACGTGCTCCAGCATCTCATCAAGCTTGGCTGTCAGATCCCGCTTCAGGTTCTCGCCCTCCCTGGACCTGGTCTCCACCATCTGCTCACAGGCTCCCTTCAGGGCCTGCTCCAAAAGCTTCCACTGCTCTTCCTCATTATCCTGCGCCTCTTCCATCACCAGAACCTCCGGACAGCGGGAGAGCGCTCCGGCCTTCAGGTCATTTTCCAGACCAAACTCCTCTGCCATCTGGTTCACATACTTCAGGTACTCTGCCGCAAGCCCCCGGTTATACCGCAGAACGCCCTGAGTCTCTGACAGATCCTCACAGGAAATAAAGAGATCCACTTTTCCTCTCTGCAGATACGTCTTCACCAGACTGCGGACCGCCGACTCAAAAAAATTCAGCTTCTTGGGCATCTTAATGTTCACATCCAGATACCGATGGTTCACGGACTTCATCTCTACCGTCATTTTCCGGTCGCCCTCTGATACCTCACAGCGGCCGAAACCTGTCATGCTTTTTACCATATTGGTTTCTCTCCTGTGCACTGCTCATTTGGGTTTTATTATAGATGAAATCATTAGGAGCGTCAAGATATGGAAATGCATTCTTTTCAAAACTGTATCGGCTCCACATCCTCCGTCAAAAGCTCCATTTCATACTCCGGAAGCTGGTCAAGCAGTTCCTCCAGACACAGACCCGTCTCTCCAATCACATCGTGGGCCAGCATAATCACCTTTTTGCGTCCGAGCGTGCTGGATACTCCGTTTGCAATCAGCTTCTCCGCCTTGGGATTTGAAACCGCGTCTTCCAGACTGGCGTTCCAGTCATAGTAAATACAGCCCCTCTTTGCCATCTCTTCCGCGATTTGATCATGCACCTGCTTGTTCCAGCCATTGATACTGCCTCCCGGAAAACGGAACAGCTTTGTCTCCACACCCGTTACATCCCGCACCACTGCCTGTGCCTTCTCGAAATCCGCTATGTAGCTCTCCACACTGTCATAAAGAGCCTCATAATCATGGCGGTAGCAGTGGATTCCAATGGTATGTCCCTCTGCGGCAATCCGCTTTGCGGTTTCCGGGTGCTTTTCCACATTTTCTCCAATCAGGAAAAAGGCCGCATGAATGCCTCTGGCTTTCAGGATATCCAGTATCCGGTTGGTATTCGCATCCGAAGGACCGTCATCAAAAGTCAGATACATGGTTCTGGGATGAAAGTAAACGTCAATCCCTCTGGCAATTCCTTCCGCCAGCTGTTCCTGATACCCGCTTCCTGCAAGCTTTCCCCGCTCCGCCCTGTTGGAAAGAAAGCCAGTCTCAATCAGACAGGCGGGCATGGTGCATTCCCGAATCACAAAGAGCTCTTCATTTTCCTGAAGCTCCCTCGCTCTGGCCCCTGTGCTCTCCACCACATACTTTTGAATCACCCGTGAAAGACGTTCACTTTCCGCACCTTCGTTCTGGCCGCTGTACCAGACCTCGATTCCCTCTACGTCTTTTTCCTCACTTGCATTTTGATGAATACTCACATAAATATCCGCCCCCGCCTGATTGGCCGCCTGGACCCGTTCCTCTAAAGTACGGACAATATCTGTCTCTCTGGTAAGCCGGACCTGATAGCCCATTTCCAACAGCCGGCTCTGAACTCTCAGAGCAATCTGAAGGTTCAGAGCTTTCTCTTCCACGCCTTCACTGGAACAGCCCTCATCCTCTCCTCCGTGTCCCGGATCCAGAACCACCAGGATATCTCCGGTTTCCTTTATAAGCGTTCCCATGGGAACCCCGGAAATCTTGGGTTCACTGTCCCTGGAAACCAGACGCAGAGGCTCTTCACTTACTCCGCCTGCCAGCGCCGTCCCGGAAGTCTGGCTCACAACGGCTTTGGCCTGATTCATGCGCACTGCCATGGGATTGACTGCAACAATCCCCAAAACCGCCGCCAGCACAAAAGCCGCAATGCTTTTTCTTTTCCTGCCTATCGACTTTTCCCTCCACTCCACATAATGACCATATTCTCCGGCACATTCCATATAAAGCCCTGAAAGGCACAGACCAGATTTCCTCATTTGTATTCCTCCTTCCCCGCATGCAGACTGCGGTATCCTAAATCCCAAATTTATAAGCTTTCATCGCTGCTGCCATTCCCAGCGTTTCACTCTACAATTATCATATTCAGCAGCAACATCAAAACTTCATATTTTTGGCATCATTTTTGCATCTTTTTTAAATCCTTTAAATGTGCCCGGTAATTTCTTCCACGCTCCTTTTATAGTTGTCTGTATACTATACCACCTGTAAAAAACACATGGATATCTTGCACAAAACAGGGATTAGAATACTGAACATATTCTACAAAATATTTATTTTTTGAACATTTATGTTGCAAATCATCCTATGAAATGATATACATACATTAAGTGGTTCAACACATATACCACATATACCAATTCGCGAAATGGTGGAGAAAAACTATAAGGAGGAACAGTGTATGAATTTACTACAGGCGCTTCTTGTTGCACTGGTTGCAGCAGTGAGCAGATCAGAAGGAGACTGGCTGGGTGAATGTAAGTTACGTGAACCAGTAGTTACAGGTTTCCTGGTAGGATTGATTTTAGGAGACGTAAAAACGGGGTTAATCATCGGCGCCGAGCTTCAGCTCATGTGGATGGGCGCTACAGGAATCGGCCCCACGGCCCAGCTGGATATCGGTATTGGAGGAACCATCGGAACGGCAGTTGCCATTATGACCGGAACAGGCCCTGAGACAGCGATTCTGTTCGGTGTTCCCGTGGCAGTCATCATGCAGTTTTTGAATACTCTGCTCCTGTCTGCTTACTCCGGCGTCATGGTGGCCGCAGATCACAAGATTGACGCTCTGGACTTCCGGGGAATCCGCCTGCTGCATTATTTCTGCGGTATCTGTACAACGCTGGCCTATTTCCTTCCCACCTTCTTCGTTATGTACTTTGGGAATACCGTCATTGAATCAATCGTGGCCGGAATGCCGGAATGGGTGAATCTGGGGCTCTCCGGTGTGGCAGCAATTCTTCCCTGCCTGGGATTTGCACTTCTGCTGAACATTATTATGGAGAAAAATCTGATTCCCTATTTTATTCTGGGATTTATCCCGGCAGCTTACGTGGGATTTGACCTGACCATGATTGCTATAGCCGGCGTGGCAGTTGCAATTGCATGGATTATCTTCATGCTGAGACAGAACGAAGGCGCAAAGGTAAGCGCTGCGTCCAGTTCCGACGATGAATGGGAGGATTAAAACATGGCAAAGAAAAATGAATTAATCAGTGCGGAAAACAATATTACAAGAAAGGATTTCCGGGGCGTCTTCTGGAGAAGTTTCACCCTTTTAGGTTCCTTCAACTACGAGCGTATGGAAGGTCTTGGGTTCCTGTTCGCCATTATGCCCGTTCTGCGGAAAATCTACAAGGGCGACGACGAAGCCCTGAAAGCTTCCATGCACCGCCATATCGCAGCCTTCAACATGACTGTTGCGCCCTCCCCCTTTGTAATGGGAACTACCATCGCCATGGAGGAAAAGGCCAAAAAGGATAAAAGCTTTGACGTGTCTTCCATCAATGCTATCAAGGTTGCTCTCATGGGACCTCTGTCCGGCATCGGCGACACCTTCTTCTGGGGCATTATCCGGATTCTGGCCTGCGCCCTGGCCGTAGGCTTCGCCAAAGAGGGAAATGTCATTGCACCCTTTGTGCTTCTTCTGGTGTTCAATATTCCCAACTTCCTGACCCGGTGGATTACCCTGTTCCTGGGCTATGAAAAAGGCTCCTCACTTCTGTCTGACATGCAGTCCAGCGGAAAAATGCAGCTTTTCACCCACTGCGCAGGTATTATCGGAGCCATGTCCATGGGATGTATGATTGCCATGTGGATCAGCATCTCCTGCCCGCTTCAGTTCACGCTTGCGGGAAGCGAGATTGTGATTCAGGAGTACCTGGATCAGATTCTGCCCAAGATCCTGCCCCTGGCATTCACGCTTGGCATTTTCAGCTTCATTAAGAAAAACTGTAAGGTACAGAAGATTATAGCAGGAATCGTGGTCATTGGATTTGTGCTTGGTATTCTGGGGCTTATCTCACTGTAGGAGGAAGATGTATGGCAATTTTGGATGTAAGAATTGATGACCGGCTGATCCACGGACAGGTATGCGGTTTTTGGATTCCCCAATATTCCTTAGAGCGCATTGCCATCGTTGATGATATAATCGTAAATGACGAGGTGCGCAAATCTGCCTTAAAATTCGGATGCCCGGAAAAGTGTAAATTATCCATTTTCAGCTCCGAGAAAGCAGCCGACAAATTCAACCGGAAAATTGACGAGGGAATCCGTGTCATGATCCTGTGCAACAGTCCCGTTCCCATTCTCCGCATGGCGGAGCACGGCTGGCAGGCGCCCTATATCACTGTAGGCAATATGGCTACGAAGCCGGACGCTGTTCAGGTGAAAAAAACAGTATTTATATCTCCGGAAGAAAAGGATGCGTTCAAAAAGCTTGTTGAGCGCGGCGTAACGATTTACTCGCAGATGGTTCCCAAGGAGCCACGCGAAGACATTTCTGAAATTTTAAAAAATCTTTAAGCAGAAAGGGGAATGATGATTATGCAGCAGACAGTATTAGGCAATATGAAATCTCAGCCGGAGGTGCTGAAATACACCCTGGAGAACCAGAAAGTATTTGTGGATCCTTTTGTGGAAATCTTTCAGAAGCACGATATCCGCAAAATATTCTTCTTAGGTTCGGGCACTTCCTATAACGTTGCCCACATTGCGGCCTACTATTTTAAACAGATTGTGGGGATCGATGCCAGCGCCCAGTATCCCACCGTTTACAAAAATTATGAGAAGCCTGACTGGACCGGAATGTTAAGAAACGATCAGATTCTCTATGTGGGAATCAGCCAGTCCGGAACCAGCGTATCCACCTGCGAGGTGATGGCGCATGTAAAGGCGGAGGGCTGTCTTACACTGGCTATTACCAGCAATCTAAAGAGCCGGATCACCGAGCTTGCCGATGTGTCCGTACACCTTCTGGTAGGCGATGAGCTGACACCGCCGGAAACCAAAGGCTATACTGTCTCTGTACTGAGCGTATACCTGTGGGCTGTCGGTGTGGCGAAAGCCAAAGGAATCTACACAGAAGCACAGTATGACACAGCTCTTTCCCAGGCAGAAGCTCTGGTAAATCAGTTCCAGACTGTCATTGAGGAAAGTGAAGCCTGGTATGACCGGAACAAGGTATCCATTGTTGGCAGCGACCGCATTTACGTGCTGGGCTACGGCGTAGACTATGGTTCCATGTTAGAAGGCGTTCTGAAAATCGGCGAAATGCTCCGTCTTCCCATCGCCGGCTATGAGCTCGAAGAGTTCTCCCATGGTCCTACCATGGCCTTAAACAAGATGCAGACTCTGTTTTTCATCGGCTCTGACGACGCAGAGTATGAGCGGATGCTGGAATTCCGCAATGCCTACTTAAAATACAGTCCCCGGATCCACGTTATCACCTGCAAGGATCTAAAGGGCGACGACCGGGATATGGTGTTCTCTGTGAAAACCAACAAGTATCTGGCCCCGTTGATGTACACAGTTCCCTTCCAGTTTGTGGCGGCAAAGGGTGCAGAGGAAGTACATATTGATACCAATATCAATCCTTTTGAGGAGCCTCTGGCCCATTACCCGTCTAAAGAAGCATAGCTTACAGAACAATGAAAGGCTGAACTGTTTTCGTGAATACCGGAACCAATTCAGCCTTTTTCATAAATACACAGATGCGGATAGTGAAGCTGAGATATATTTTTGCGGCTTTACCCTTTCGTGCTATTGTGCAGCGATTTAAAACAGGAGGAACATATGACAGGAATTATGGTAGTGGGACACGGACACTTTGCATCCGGAATCCGCAGCGCTCTTGAACTGATCCTGGGGGAACAGGCGGATTTTGCCACAACGGATTTTCCCGAAGGAGACACAAAGACCGAGCTGGAAGCTCATATCCGGCAGGCCCTTGACACCTTGAAGCACACAGAAAAAATTCTGGTATTCTGTGATCTCTTAAGCGGTTCTCCCTTCAATACGGTTATTATGGAAGCCATGAAGGATGAACGCCTCACCGTCTACTACGGTGTCAATCTGGGGATGCTGGTTGAAACCCTTATGAACCGGAATCTTGGAAGCACCTGGGAGGAGCTTACCGCGCGGGTTCTGGAAAGCGGCCGGGAACAGCTTGGGGTCTTCACACCGGAAAAAACCGAAGATGAGGATGACGATTCATGGGATTGAATAAGGAGACACAGACATGGGATATCTGGCAGTAATTTTTGACATGGACGGGGTGCTGATTGACAGTGAGTATTACTATCTCCACCGGTTTCACAAAGCGGTTGTAAAAAACTATCCCTGGATTACCCAGGAGGATCTCTACCCCACCGTAGGCATGGATACGGAGCGGACCCGGCTCCTGATGCACCGGCTGGCCCGCAGGGAACCGGAAGATGCAGCTTTCGACGCAGAGCTTGAACAGATCTCGGAGTCGGAATGCAGTCTCTATTTTCCCGATGTTCTCTACCCGGAGGTTCCAGCTGTTTTAGAGGAGCTGAAAAACCGGGGATTTCAGCTTGCCCTTGCTTCCTCTTCTTCCATGAAGACCATCCAGAGGATGTTAAAGGAATGCCGTTTATCTCATTATTTTTCCTCTGTGATCAGCGGCGATGCTTTCCGGGAAAGCAAGCCCAATCCGGAGATCTATTACAAAACCATGGAAGCACTCTCCCGCAGTCCCAAAGAATGTCTGATTGTGGAGGATTCCACCCACGGCGTGGAGGCAGGGGCCGCTGCCGGCGCAGCGGTGGCCGCCAGAATTGACCGGCGTTTTCCCTTCGATCAGTCCAAGGCATCCTATTTTATCCATTCGCTTACGGAGCTGTGGGAAATCTTATATTAACTGAATGACATGTGCTTCCGAGTCCCTTTTTTCTGACGCCAGGAGATTCGGAAGCACTTTTTTGAGGAGAAACTTATGAAACATACTTTAAAATCAAAAGGCGATCTTATGATTCTGGGAACTGCGTTTTTGTGGAGCTTTCTGGGCATTGTCACAAAAACCGTTTCCTATCACGGAATGACTGTGGCAGGTATCACCTCCCTTATGGCGGCCCTGCTTCTGCTGTGCGTCAAGGGGCGGAGGGTTTGGTGCATCAACCGGCTGACTTTTTTCACTGCCCTTGTCACTGCCTTCATGAACCTGACCTTTTTACTGGCAAACAAATACACAACTGTGGCCAATGCCATTGTACTGCAGTACAGTTCCCCCATTTTTGTAGTGCTGTACTACCGCGTTTTCCAGCACAAAAAGCTGAAACCCTTTCAGATGAGTACCGTGGCCGTCTGCTTTATGGGGCTGCTCATCTTTTTTTCCGGCCAGCTGACAGGGGGAAACATGTCCGGCAATTTTCTTGCGCTGGCCTCTGGTATTCTCTTTGCAGGAAGCTTTTATCTCAATGCCCTGCCGGATAACAATCCGGCTGCTTCCCAGTTCCTCTCCCACGTGATCTGTACGGTCATGGGGCTTTGCTGTACCTTCTTCTTCGTGAAACAGACCTATACGTTTTCCCAGACCGGGCTGCTTATGGCAGCAGGCATTCTCTGTAATGGCCTTGCAGCCCTTATGTATTCCCAGGGAATCCGCTATACAACCGCCTTAAATGCCAATCTCATTGCTATGTCCGAGGTCCTGATGGCCCCTGTTTGGGCCTTTCTGCTCTTTGGTGAAACTCTGGGGACACTGGCTGCTCTGGGCGCAGGACTTATGCTCTTTGCCATCCTCTGTGAAACATGGTTTGAAAGCAGGGCCGAGGCTTGAACTAAATCTGATTTTAGAATATAATAGTGCATAGGTAATTATTGGGAAAGAATGGGCAGAAGCACAATGAAATCAGATGATATTTATGTATTGCGGGATCTGGGAAAATTCCAATCCGTCACAGAGGTTTTACACGACCGCGGTCTTACCTGCAGGTACCGGATTCTGGACAGCCAGATCCTGGTGGCCAACCGTTATATCAGCCGGACGCTGAAGGTCCCTCTTGCCTCGAAAATCTTTTATTATCAGAAGCTGAGAATCGTGGAAGGCATACCAAAATCTATTGAAAAGGATTATATTCTGTATGACAAGGTAAAAGGCATTGAACAGGAAGATCTGAGTGCCAAGTCTTTCTACGCAATCCTTAAGGAGCGGTTCGGATACACTACCCAGAGAAGCCAGGAGGAAATCCTCATCGTCAATGCAAGTCCGGAAGAGCAGAAGCTGCTGAACTGTCAGGATAAGGAGCTCCTGATGATCAAGGGCACCACCTATCTGGGAGATACCGATCCTTTTGAATATTTTGAAATTGTCTCAATCAGTGATTTCTATCGATTTAGGAGCGTAACCGAACATGATGGAGTATGATGCACTCTACGTACAATTGATGAACAGTATCAAGGAAAAGATGCTGCGGGGAGAATACCAGATCGGAGACAAGCTGGACTCGGAACGGGTAATGGCACAGCAGTACGGAATCAACCGCCTCACTGTCCGCAAGGCACTGAAGATGCTGGAGGAACAGGGTTTTGTCAAGGCCCAGAGAGGAAGCGGCACCTATGTAGTAAGACTTCCCCAGGGCCCCACACAGCTGGATCAGTCTTCCCAGAGCGCTGTAAGTCTGAGTATGCTCATCCGCCAGTCCGGTTACCGCTCTTTCCGAAGAGTCATCTCCTTTCACAAACTGCCCGCCGAAGGCACCCTGACCAGGAAATTTCCCGGATGCAGACAGGTATTTGAAATGGTCCGTCTCTCTTTTGTAAACGAAGAGCCCTACGCTGTCCAGAAAACCTACATTCCCGCAGAACCCTTCTGGGACGCGGAGCGCTACGACTTCGCCGAAGGATCCCTCTACGAATATCTGGATCTCCACGGACGCTCCCCCCAGAAAATAGAATCCTATCTAAAAATCGCCTTTCCCCCCAGAGAGTACGCAAGACTCTTAAAGCTGTCTTCTGACCGCAAAGTATTCCTGTTCGAATATCTGGGGTATGACCGGCAGCAGACTTTGGTAGAGTACACTCTGTCCTACTATCTGCCCGAATACACCTCCTTCCGCTACCAGGTAGAAAAACCCCGCCAGGTGCACATGTAAACATGGCCGGCCCCTTGGCACTTCCGATATCCATTGTCCGAACTGTCCGCGTACATGTTGTCTGATATTGACGGACCAAAAGTCCGGCAAGAGCAGACCGGGTGTACAAGAGTGCGGACAAGGATATGGAACTGCCCAGGGGGACGGCTGCGGAGTATTTCTGGTCCGTCTATTTTCACTGTGTCAGCTTAATAAACAACTCATTAATCCCCTCATAAAACCCAATTGTAACCACCGTACTCCTCTCATCCATCCCCGGAAACCGATATTTCGCAAAATCCGAAGCAGCCTCCAGCAGCGGATTCTCCGACTCGTAAACCTCCCGCCCGGTAAGTCCCAGGTACCCGCCCCAGGCATCCAGCACCGCGTCCGGATCCATCTGAGACCAAAGCCGCTCCGTACGCACATAAAAGCTGTAGATCCGGCCGGAATCCGCATCAATATAAGCGTCAATCAGCCGGTTGGCCTTGTCCGCGTTCTGCTGGCTGGTAGAAAGGCTCACCCGCCATACAGCCATATTATTCTGAGGCTCCAGCACATCAATGGCCGAGTAAAGCACCGCGCTGTAGGAAGAGGGCTCCACCTCCTGCACCTCCTCCGAGAGAACCCCCAGCTCTTTTAAGGTCTCGATTTCCTGATTGCAGATACTGAATATTTCCTCATCCGCAATCTCCCTTCCCGTAGGTCCCTGCCGGTTCGTCACAAAAGCATAGGACCCCATAAGCCCCTCATAGCCCTTGTCTCCATCCTCCTTCTCCACCCGTGTGACAGCACTCATCTCACTTTCGGGAAGAACCTGACGGCTGAGACATTCCGACAGAAGGTACAGCTTTTCATTGCTGCTTAACGTATAACGGTAGCCCTGGCTTAAGTCCCCTGTCTCCTCCCTGGTAATCTCATTGAGCATGGAGCGGTCCTTATAGCGGGCGATCTGCTCCGGCCCCAGCACTGCCGCCAGCAGAATGAACACCGTCAATCCTATCACTGCCGCATTTCTGGCTTTCTTCTGTTCCATCATCCTTCTTCTCCTCATGTGGTATTTCAAACCCAAAGCTGCTTCCCTCTCCCAGGGTACTTGTTATCTCCAGTCCGCTTCCGTGAAGCTTCAAAATCTCCGCACAGAGCGCCAGCCCCAGTCCTGCGCCATTGTGGCTTCTGGAACGGGATTTGTCAACCATGTAAAAAGCCTCGGTAATCCTGCGGCAGTCCTCTGGGGAAATTCCCACTCCGTAATCCTTTACGGTAAAATAGTAACCCTCCGGCCGGTTTTCACCAAAGACCTCAATGGGTTTTCCGGGTTCGGAAGCCTTGCAGGCATTGTCAGCCAGATTCAAAAGCACAGACTTCAAAAGGTCCAGTTCCCCGCAGATATATCCCGGCTCATACCGGAAGGTAAAAGGATGCTCTTCCTTCTCCCCGTACATATCCCGCAGATAGCCAAACAGCATCTCCACATCCACCTTTTCAGGGGTAAGCGCTCCCCGCTTGGTTACGATAATATCCAGAAGCCTGAGCGACATGGCCTCCAGCCGTTTTCCCTCTGTATAGATATAATTGGCGGAAAGAAAATGCTTCTCATCATCCAGCTTCCGGGATCGCAGAACATCCGCATAGCCAATCACTGCCGTTAAGGGTGTTTTCAGCTCATGGGAAAAGGCCGCGATGAAATCCTCTCTCGCCTGCACTTCCGCCTCCAGCTCGTGAATGTTTTCCTCCAGCACCCCGGCCATATGGTTGAAGTCCTGGGTCAGCTGCCCCATCTCGTCCCGGCTCACCTGCTCCGCCCGATAGCTGTAGTCCCCATCCGTCATCTTTCTGGCCGCCTGGGTCAGAAGCCGTATAGGTCTGGTCAGCCATGTGGCGATGAAAAACATAAGCACGGAACTGATAAGCAGAATCAGCAAGGTCAGATTCCGGTACACTGCAAAACCTCTGGAACGCTCCTGATATACAGCCGTCACATCCCGCATCGTCTCCAGATACAAGGTACGGTCCAGGGCCCGGATCTCCGCCCCTGTCTGAATATAGTAGTGCTCGTCCGGATGGATCACCCGGTATACTCTGGTCTGCTTCTCAATCCCCGCCAGCAGCTCCCGGTCTTCCACAAATCCCTCGCTGGCATAGAGAACTTCCCGGTTCTCATCCGAAAGCCGCAGCAGTCTCCCCGTACCCTGGCCGCTTTTTTCCAGGCTGGATCCAATCTCCTTTACTGCAGAATTCTGAAGGAGATCGTATTTGGCCGGGATATTCAGGGCGGCCGTCTCAAAGGCAAACTGGAGAATACTGTTCTCGTCTGCCGCCTGTCCCATCTCCCGCTCCATGGATGCCTGAAACACATCGTTCACAAAAAAGTAACCGCCGATGCCCAGGGCCGCCGCCATGGTGATAATACAGCTCAGTAAAATCTTATAAGAAAATTTCACACTTATACCTCCGATTCCGGCTGCCCTCAGATCTCCAGCCGGTAACCTACTTTATACACTGCTACCAGATTCTTTTCCCAGCCCATTTTCCGCCGGAGCCTCTGGACGTGAAGCTCCAGGGTGCGGCTGTCCGCCATGTACTCATCTTCCCAGACCTTCTCGTAAAGGGTTTCCTTAAAGAGAGCCACATTTTTATTCCGCATAAAGAGCACCAAAAGCCCGTACTCCTTGTTGGTCAGCACCACCGGGCGGCCGGCTCTGGTAACCTTTCTGGCCTCCAGATCCACCATCACATCCCCGGCTGTCAGGGTCTGCTCTGTCTTGTGGAACCGGCGCAGCACCACCTCCACCCGCGCGATCAGCTCCAGCACGTCAAAGGGCTTTACCAGATAATCCTCCGCTCCCAGCTTCAGACCCTTAATCTTATTCTTAACCTCTCCTCTGGCTGTAATGAAGATCACAGGAACCTTCAAAGGCCGGATATATTCCATAATATCGAATCCGTCCGCTCCCGGCAGCATTATGTCCAGAAGGATCAGATCAAAGACTTCCTGTTCAATCAGATCAATGGCCGCCAGGCCGTCCTGCACGCTTTTACACTGATAACCTGCTGCAGACAGGTTCATATCTATCAAATCACAGATGGGCTTCTCGTCATCCACAATCAAAATCTTTATCATTCCTCTACCTGCCATCCCCAGTATTCCCGGATCTTTTGTATCATGTCCTCCATGGTATCTGCTTCCGTATACTGATAATAATCTTCAAATCCTGTATCTTCCTCGAATCCGCTGGTTCTCTGATAGTAAATGGAGCACCGGTTTTCCACGATCTGCTCTCCTGACTCGTCCTCCCGGCTGTAGCGGCCCAGAACAACCAGATCCTTCATGCCGTCCCCGTCCACGTCTCTCCCGTTGATTCCCTTCAGGGAATAGAGTCCGTCATAGTCCAGCATGGGCTGAAGGCTCCAGACAATCTGCCCCTGCTCATCCACCAGATAGATCAGAAAGAAATCATACCAGGCCATCCGAAACACCCCAGGTACCACCCGCAGGCGTCCCAGACGCTCAAACTCTCTCGTATAACACTGATCCTCCATCACCGTGAATCCATTCTCTTTCAGTTCCTCCACCGTAGAGGCTGTATACAGAAATTCTGTGGATATTCCGTCCCTGGCAAAAAACAGAATCTGGTTGGTGCTTTTGTTCATGCTGAACCGGTTGATCTTATCGGAAATCCGCCAGTCCCGGTAGAGGCTTCCCTGCCCCTGAAACACTACATCTCCCACCTTATAGGGAATGCCCGCATAGCTTCCGGATGGATTCACACACTTGGCAATCACGATCACGTCCTTAAGGCCGTCTCCGTTCACATCGGAAAAGGCAATGCCCGTCACATCCTTCACCACCTGCCCCAGCGCTCCCGGAATCCGATAGTTCATTTCCAGCTGGTTGTAACGGTACACCACCTGCCCGGTTCCGTCCAGGAAGAAGAGGGCCAGCCGGTTCCACTGCCGCTCAATGGCAGGAACCAGTGTCAGCTCCTCCTGACTGAAGGTTTCCAGGGTTACCGGGAAAATCTGCTCTTCCACAATCTCATAGGAACTGTTTTGCAGATCCTCCCAATCGCCAATGGCTTCAAACGCCTCCTGATAGGCCTGATAGTCCCGAAGAAGATCCTGCTCCTCCCCGGAAGCCCTGCCGGCCAGGCCCGGAAGAAAAAGCCCGGCAGAAAACAGCAGGATTCCCAGCCGGATAGTTCTCATTTTCTTCTGCATCTTTTCCTTCCTCTCTCCGATCATGACTCTTCCCATTCCTCCTCGGCAGGCCGCCATGCCTGCCCGAACTTCACGTCCCGGAACAGGGCTGCCAGCCCTGTAATCTGCTTTAATCTTAAAATTTCATCCCGATCCATACCCAGATGCTTGGAAATCCAGGCATCCGAACGTCCCAGATCGTGCAGCTCTTTCACAATATTGCTCATCAGGTCCACATCATGATTTCCTCTTGCCCGGTTGTGGCGGATGGTACTGGCCATTCTGTGGTCAATGGGCTTATTTATGACCGACACCGGCAGTCTTCCATCCTCCCGCTCATAAATATCCGGATATTCCAGCATCACCCGGTAACGGTGGAAACCGTCTACAATGATGTACATATCTCTGGATTTATCATAATAGCACACAATGGGCATGGTATAGCCGTCCTCCCGGATACTCTCATAGAGCAGCTTCATCTCCGGCGGCGCTACCATGTTCGGGTTATAGGTGTTGGGTTCTATCTTGCCCACCGGCACAGATATCACCTGATATACGGGACTCTTAAACTCCATAATGTATCTCCTCCAAGCTTTTGTACTTATTCCGGATGGAATCAACCTGCTTCTGCTGCTGGCGGCTGATCCCAAATCCCATAAACCGGCAGTTGTGATCATTTTTTAAAATGCAGTAGCACATACGCTTCCAGCTGGGAATATCTTTTGTAGACTTAATGTCATCGGTATGGTCGGGAATCTTCCCAATAAATACAATCCTGGATTTCCGGCTTAAGGTATAATTGGATACACCGTTCCGCCGGATGTGGTATCCGTGGTTTAAAAGTTCCTGAATGGTTTCCTCATCCAGCCCGCCGCCTGTCTCGTGCCAGAATTTAATAGAGGTATTGAATTTCTTCACATAATTGTTACGCAGTCTGGCAGGCAGCGTATCCAGCAGGAACTGCGTATAGGATTTCCAGGTATGCCCCTCCGGCAGGGTAACATTCCGATACCCCATGGCCTTGGTCCGCCCGTAAATGGCGGCGAAATTGGCGCCCTGCACCCGTCCCACCAGCTTCACCCAGATCTCCGGATCAATCACCCGGTACAGATTCAGAGAATCCTTGGAATAATCGTTGAAGGGAGATGCCACCCGCATCTGGGACACCTTCAATCCCGCCTTGTAATAGAGGTCATACAGTTCATTGTAATCATATTCAAAGAGATAATTGGCGTGCCAAACGTCATTTAAGGTCCAGTCGTACATGGGAGAAGCGCACCAGACATCCTTGAAAGTTCTGCTGATCCAGCACTCTCCATGGTAACCATATTTTTTATTGAGAAAACCGCTGTACCGCTGCAGGGATTCTCCCGCCCGTATCCCCAGAAGGCAGACTGTCCGGCCGTCTCCATGGGACATCCGGTACCAGCGTCCAAACTGCTTGGCCAGATCCTCCTGATGCATCCGATAGCGGTAAGTCGTGATGGGATTATTGCCCATATGAATCACATAATCCCCCTTGGGCAGCTCCCGCACCCATCGGTCCGGCTTTTTATCATCCCAGGGATACCAGTACATCTCATAGCTTCCAAGGGCTGTCCGTGTGGCCATAGGAAGACAGATCCAATACAGCTCCGCCTCCTCCTTCAGGCGTTCAAAGGTCCGTTTTACATATTCTGTGGTTACCGTATACTGTGCCTCAAAATCCTGGTGAAAGACGCCGATCCGTTTCTCCGGAAAAAATTCCTTTCGATAGTCCAGCACCAGATTCAAAAGTAATCCGCTGTCTTTTCCTCCTGAAAAGGAAACATAAATATTATCAAATTCCTCAAAAATAAATTTCAGCCGCTTTTGAAAGGCTTCGTATACATTCTGCTCTAAATATTCCCGTCTCATCATGCCTATTACTTTATCACATTACTAAAGCAAGTTCAACAAAAAGACCCCCCGGACCGGCAATGCCTGCTTTCTCCGAAAGGTCTTCTGCTCTCATTTACTTCTTCTTACTGTTTTTTACTCAATCTTACTGTAGCCAAAGGTATTTACAATCGCATCCACCCTCTGATTGTTCCTGCACATGGGGCAGTTCTGAAACTCGTAGGTGTGGTAATCGGGTATATCCTTCTGGGTAAAAATGGACTTCACCTCAATGGATCTGGCCCTGCTCACCGCGCTGAATATGGCATTGATTCCCTGAATCCTTCCGCCGTAATATTCAATACACTTCAGATTCTGTTCCAGCGTCTTTCCCGTAGTAGCTGTAGCCAGAAGCAGCAACACATTCTTATCACGGATCATCATCTGCATATTATCCCGGAAAATAATCTGGCCGTCCGTATGGGATTCGGGACTGGCTATGTAAATGGTCTTGTGCCGGTTCATGGACATAATTCCCGCGTTGGTCAGCTCCTCCGCCAGATAAGCTCCAATCACCTCACAGCCCTCCACGCAGACAATGGTATCCACCACCGTATAGTTGCAGTACTGGGCCAGCACCCTGGCCGCCGCCTGTGCCTCCTTCTGCCGGGTCTTCAGCAGCGCCAGATCAATGTAATAATTGATGTGGGAATGGTTGGTTGCAAAATGGCCGGGAATCACCCTCAATAAAACCTCCCGATCCGCTGCTGCCGGAATTTTGTACATACGTGTTTCCATAAAGCCTGCCTCCTTTCATTCTGCATGTGAAACAGTTCAGACAGACTGAACCATTTCTGCATGGTTCAATTTATTCTACCCTCTCAGGGCTCATAAACTTTTACTTCAAAAGAATTTTTAATGATCCGGCGTCCTTCTGCAATACTGTCCACAGCGCCCATAGCTGCAAACTGCACCAGGCTGTTTCCCAGCACGGAGCCTTCGGTTGGGCCTGCCATCACCCGCTTGCCTGTGGCCTTCGCGGTCAGTTCACACAAAAGCTCATCCTGAATGCCGCCCCCTACCATATTGATACAGGGAATGGTACGGCCGGTAATTTCCTCCATGCCCTTGATAGACTTCCGGTATTCCTCCGTAAGGCCATTGTAAACCGCCATAGCCATCTCTCCAAGGCCCTCCGGTTTTCCCTGCCCCTTTTCCTCGCAGTAGGACACAATCTCCTTCATCATATTCAAGGGCGCCGTAAACCTGGGATCCTTTGGGTCAATCATAAAGTCCTTGCGCTTTGCCTCCCTGGCCGCCTTGATAATATCCGGGAAAGATACCTCCGCCTCAAACTCGCACCAGTTCTTCCGCAGATTCTGCATAATCCACAGGCCGTTGATATTCTTCATAAACTGAATCTTGCCGTCAATGCTTCCCTCATTGGTGTAATTATACTTATAGGAAGTCTCATTCAAAATCGGCTCATCCAGCACAATTCCAAGCAAAGACCAGGTGCCGCAGCTTAAGAATGCCGCATCCTGGGACTCCAGGGGCGCTCCCGCCACCGCAGAGGCCGTATCGTGGCTTCCCACAGCGATCACCTTCACGCCGGAAAGTCCTGTCTCCTCCTCCACCTCCGGCAGCAGATCTCCAATGATCGTTCCCGGCATCACTATATCGCCAAAAAGCTCTTTCTTCAGTCCCAGCTTCTCGATCAGCTCAAAATCCCACTCCCGTTTCCGGGCATCCAGCAGCTGAGAAGTACTTGCAAAGGTGTATTCCGTATACATAATTCCGGTGAGGAAATAGCCGAACAGTTCCGGCATAAACAGCAGGCGCCTGGCATTGTCCAGAATCACCGGCCGCATTTTCTTCTCTGCATACAACTGGAATATGGAGTTGAAATACATAAACTCCAGACCGGTCCGGTTGTACAGCTCTTCCAGGGGGATGATTTTCCCGATTTCTTCCATCATTCCGTCTGTCCGGGAATCCCGGTAGTTGACCGGAGTACCAATCAGATTGCCATCCTTGTCAAAGAGGCCGTAGTCCACGCCCCAGGTATCTACCGCCAGACTCTGAATCGGCACCTTTTTGGCCGCTGCTTTCTTAAGGCCCTGCTTCATCTCATAGTACAGCCGGAATAAATCCCAGTAAATATGGCCGCCGATACGGATTTCATGGTTGGGAAAGCGGTGCAGCTCTTCCAGCTCCAGCTTCCCATCTTCCAGCTTACACAGAACCATTCTTCCGCTGGATGCTCCAAAATCAAACGCCAGATTGTAATAAACCTCTCCCATAGTAAATGTTCCTTTCTATTTTTAGTTCCGTAATACCCCCTCAGTCCACCTGTCCTAAATCTATTTCCAGCCACAGGTCCATGTGTCTGTAAATCGATTTGTGTCCTTCGAGGCTATTACTGGTTTTTTTAGTTCCCCGCCTGTTCTTCTGGTATAATCAGACACACTCCCCGTTCCGCCAGAAAGGCCCGCCACTCGTCCGGCAGCTGCTGATCCGTTACCAGTATGTCTCCCTGCTTCATCTGCATGGTCTTTACAAAAGAAACCCGGTCAAACTTGCTGCTGTCTACTGCCAGAACCGCCGTATCCGCGCAGGAATACATGACATTCTTAATATCGCTGTCCAGTTCGTTGGAATCTGTAAGTCCGTTGTGAATATCGATTCCCTTGCAGGAAAGCACTGCCTTATCTACGTGGTAGCCGTTCAGCACCTTCTGAGCGGCATTTCCCACCAGAGACAGGGATGTCTCATTCAGGTTCCCGCCGGTAGAAATCACCTGTATCCCCTCATGACCGGCCAGTTCAATCAGCACCTCCACCGAATTGGTAATTACCGTCAGCTTTCTCTTATCCTTCAGCTCTTTGGCAATCATCAGAGAGGTAGAAGAAGCATCCAGCATAATCCGATCGCCCTCCTCAATCAAGGCCGACACCAGCTTTGCGATGATCTGCTTCTCGCTGCGGTTTGTTTTCTCCCGAATGCGCAGAGGCATATCTACCTTGGTATTCTGATTGAGGACCGCGCCGCCATAGGTTCTCTTTACATACCCCTCGCTCTCCAGCTTCTCCAAATCCCGGCGGATGGTCTCATCTGTCACGTCATACCGTTTACTCAGTTCCGATACCAGAACCCTCTGCTCTTTCTGCAGAATCGCCAGAATCTCATTTTTCCGCTCAATGGCCAGCATGGCTTTCCCCCTGTTTCTGTCTCACTTCATTGTTTGTTCTTTCATTTATGTATAGTTTAACATATTTTATTTTGTTTTTATAGGTTTTTTTGTTGACATTTTGGTAAATATTTTTCGAAATCCAAGGGAATCTATGAAAAATACAGAAAATTATGCAGTTGAAAGGTCTGCCCCTCCCATCTACAGATAACAATGCAGGTATCCAGACTGCTCCAAAGGTATGGAAACAGGAATGTCCCCCCAATATGGAAACAGTTTAGGGAAACGGCCAGCCATATCGGGGGGACACTCTTATTTTTATTACTTTTGTTTTTATACTATCCGCTTAAGGGATTCCTGAAAAAGCCTACTCGGCTTTGTACAGATCTCCAAGCTTCTTCAGATACTCATATCTTGCCTTGGCTGTCGCAGCTGCCTTATCGAACAGCATTGCCGCTCTTTCCGGATTTGCACGCTTCAGTGCATTGTAACGCACTTCGCCGTCTAAGAATTCCTTGTAATCCTCTGTGGGCTCTTTGCTGTCCAGCGTGAAGGCATCCTTACCCTCTGCTGCCGCTGCCGGATTGAACCGGAAGCAATGCCAGTAACCAGCCTTAACTGCAAGCTCTTCCTCGGTCTGAGCCTTGCTCATGCCCTTCTTAATACCATGATTGATACAGGGAGCGTAAGCAATGATAAGGGACGGTCCCGGATAAGCCTCT
>CATJHO010000070.1 GCA_949740535.1 uncultured Lachnospiraceae bacterium | reverse complement strand
TAATATTCAACACCTTGTAATAATTTATCCTTACTCATAACATTTAAGAAACAGATATAGGTAACATCTGACTCTCTAAGTTCTAATGAAACAAATTCATAAAATGCATATATTTTACTTTTATATGTATTTTTAGTTGCTTCTCCTTTCTCCTTCTTTATAACATCCAAAAACTCTTTTATCTCATGATTAAAATCCATTTTTTTCACCTTTTAAATATGTAATATACTTAATTTATAAATTTCATTGTATCATGAGACTGTTTGTTTTTCAATACAAGATTTTATATTTACAGATATTTTTTATTCATCACTGTGCCGGGCAGAAAAAGAAGAGTGATCCTCCGGCAAATAAAACCGCCAGGATCTCACCCTTCTATTTCTCCTATGCTGCCCTTCTCAATGCTCCAGCATCTTCTCAATAAACACCCCGTATCCCTTCGTCGCGTCCGAAATAAACACTTACGTCACGACCCCGATAATTTTCCCATCCTGCAATATCGGACTTCCACTCAGGCCCTATCTAACACCTGAAATATATCTCTTCCACCTACTTCATCGCTCCAAGTGCACTCCACATAGGATTTGTCTCATCATTCCCCGTACCGTTGAAGCACAGTACAATATTCCCCAGACTGTCACCTGGCATCTGGTCAGCATCTACTGCAAAAATCAGGGTATAGTCTATGCTCTCTCCCTTCTCCATAGACCGGTAGAAGAAAGAATGTATCCGCTCACTGCCTTTCAGATTCTCCGGCTGGCTCAGATAAAATGCCGCATCGTCCATCTGAAGGTCATACTGCTCACTGGGAACTGCCTCATACGTATCTTTCCTGAAGTTCCAGGTTCCGTCCGCGCGCTTCTCCACATAAACCAGAGATGCGTCCAGAGCCGTGGAGTCCTGAGTGCTTCCATCCCCAAATTCATCATAGCCTATAAACTGCTCCGCCGTAACGTTTACTGCCAGGAATTTAGGCGCTGCCGCTGTCTCTTCCATAATCTTCCCATTTTCATCCAAATGCAGCCGCTGGTAGGACTTGTGGGTTCCGTCGGCATTCAGCCAGGGACTCAGTCTTTCCATATCGTAAACGCCCTGTTCTGTATAGCCGGGAACATCATAAAGGCTGTCGTAAATCTTCACCTCATTTACCGTGTAACTGGTGCCATAGGCTTCACACTTCAAAGTCTCGCCCGGCATGGTGATCTGATCCGTCGTCACGCCTTTTTCCACCAGACGATCCCACTCTTCCTCTGCTGCCTCTTCTGCCGCCTTCTTCTGCTGCTCCTCCGCAGTGAGGCCGTATTTCAGATCCGCATTCTCCGTAACCGTAATCTTCAGTCCCTCTGCTACCTTCTTTACTTCCTCTACCGGAACCTCATAGTCTCCGAAAATACGGATCACATAGCCCTGTTCCGGGTTAAAGAGAAACAAATCCTCGCCATTCAGGAATTTATCTCTGTCCTTGTAAGTGATAATGTGCGCTTCCATATTCTGAATGGTGGTTTTTTCCACATGCTCCACATGGCTGAAGTCCAACATCTCCTTCTGCGCATCTATATTTACCATATTCATGGGCATAATGGAAATGCCGTGTCCGTAATTGTCATCTAAGAAGTACTTTCCTTCTTCCTGCTTCTGCATGCCCTCCGGCAGATAGGCGGGCTCTGCCTTCACTTCCACAGGCTTTAATTCGTAATTTACCTCAAAGGAGTAGGATACCTGCTCCCCTTCCTCCTGAACATTCTTTGTAAAATATCCCATCGACGCCATGACGCCCAGCCCGGACACGGCTATCAGCGCTGCCGCCAGTCCTGCCGCCCACACGTGACGCAGGGAGCGTCTGCGGACAGGCATTGTCTTTGTCTTTTGGCGGCTCTTTGCACGCACGATATCATAAGCCGCTTCAATCTTCGCTTCCGTTTCTTTTGGAATGGAAAGCTTCTGACCTAATACCTGTTTTTCCAAAATTTTTCTGTCCTGATTCATAATTCAAACCTCCTCTACACCACCATTGGGAAAAATGTCTGCTTGATCTTCTGCCTGCCCCTCTGCATTCTGGATTTTACGGTTGCCTCTTTTATATGAAGAATCTCCGCTATTTCTCTGGTGCGGAACCCCCACACATAAAACAGTATCAGCAGCAGACGGTCCTGCTCTTCTAAGGGCTCCAGATAGTCCAGAAAAGCTCTTGTCTTCTCATCGGTTTTCTGCCCCCCTGACAGCACCTCAATCTGATCGGTGTATTCTGTCCGCTGATTGGATTTTCTTATATTGTTACAGTTATTGATCAGAATCCTTACCAGCCAGGTCCCAAAATAACCGGGTTCCCGTAAGCTTTCCAGGTGCTCAAAGCAGTCCAGAATGGTCTCTGACATAGCATCTGCCACATCTTCCTCCCGCTTCAGATACGCCTTTGCCACTTTGTACATGGACTGCTTGTGCAGTTCCATCAGTTCTACAAACGCATCCCCGTCACAGGCTCTGGCCCGCAAAAGCAGCTCCTCTGTTTTGTCTCTTTTCATACCTTACCTCCTTAGGTCTGCCTGGAAACAGCAGCTGTTCTTTCTTCTGCTTTGCTGCTGTCTGGAATGTACATTCACTTATTAGACCAGGTCAGAGGGTATTTGGATGCAGGAAATTTAAATTATTTTGTTCTTAAAGGAATGACCCTCTCTTAACAAGGGCACAGGTGCCGCAAAATAAGCCATCGGTCATTTCCGTATCCTGTACCCGGTCCTTTATGTACATGGAATATCAGAAAATCTGCTGTCTTATTTTGCGGCACTTTCATTTTTACATAGCAAATATAGGATAGTTCGGTTTCATTTTATAAATCAAAGTACATCTTAAATTCCGCAGGATTGGGAATCTGCTCCAGTTTCTTCAGCTCTGCCCGTTTCCGTGCTGTCCATACGTCAATCAGGCGCTGCGGGAAGACACCGCCCTTTGTCAGATAGTCATGGTCTGCCTCCAGGGCATCCAGGGCTTCTCCCAGTGATTTCGGAAGTCCTTTGATCTTTTTCTGCTCCTCCTCTGACAGGGTATAGAGATTGAAATCATAGGGACCCCAGCCCTGCTCAGCGGGATCGATCTGATTCTCAATGCCGTCAAGACCTGCCATAAGTATCGCTGCGTAGGCATAATAGGGATTCGCTGTGGCATCGGGATTGCGCAGCTCAAAACGCTTTGCCTCCGGCGTCTTGGCATAGGCCGGAATACGGATCACTGCGCTGCGGTTGGAAGTGGCATAACCGATGGTTACCGGCGCCTCATAGCCGGGAACCAGACGTTTAAAGGAATTGGTGGAAGGATTGGTAAAGGCACACAGAGATGCAATGTGCTTCAACAGGCCTCCCATAAAGTAATGGGCCGTGCGGCTTAAGCCGGAATACCCGTTTTCATCATAGAACAGGGGCTGTCCGTCTTTCAGGAGAAGCATATGGACATGCATGCCGCTGCCTGCCTCCTGATAAATGGGCTTGGGCAGAAAAGTAGCTGTTTTTCCTTCCCGGGCCGCCAAATTTTTAATAATGTATTTGATAATCATGGTATTGTCTGCCATATCCGGCATATCTGCAAGCTCCACTTCGATCTCCATCTGGCCGGGACCGCCTACTTCATGGTGATGGTATTTCACCTGAATCCCCCAGTCCTCAATCATCATACACATACGGCTGCGCAGATCATAACCCACATCCTGAGGCGCCGCCACATGATAGCCGCCCTTATAGGGAACCTCGTAGCCATTGTTGCCCGGCGTGTCCAGGCTGCAGTTCCAGTCTGCCTGTCTGGCGTCGATGCGGTAACCGCACTGCTGAGGCGATACCTCAAAACGGGCGCTGTCAAAGAGATAGAACTCAAATTCCGGCCCGATGACCATGCGGTCTGCGATTCCGGATTCCCTCATATACTCTGCCGCCCGCAGGCTTACATTCTTGGGATACTGATCGAAGGGCTTATTTTCTCCCTTTCCTATGGTGCATACGTTGCCGCACATGGTCAGTGTGGGAACCTCTGCAAACGGGTCCACATAAGCTGTGTCCGGATCCGGCAGAAAGACCATATCGCTCTTCTCTATGGGCGCATAGCCGTAGTTGGATCCGTCAAAACCGATTCCCTGGGTAAAGGTACTCTCCCCAAACCGCTCCACCGGAATCGTAATATGGCGCCAGCGTCCGTCGATGTCGGTCATTTTGAAATCGATCATGCGGATTCCTTTTTCCTCGCATAATTTTCTGATTGCTTCACTTTTCATACGTTTTCCCCTTTCTTCCGGCGGTTCTCTTCTGCTTTCTCCCTTATATAATCGAGCAGGGGAGACATTTCCCCCTGCCCGCCGCGCGGCCCGTGCGCTGCTTTGGCGGCATGTTTCCTCTGCACAGAAAAGTGCCGGTATATGCGTATTTTATCATATACCGGCATTTCTTGGTACTGTTGTTTTTCTATTTTTCCATGTTACATGAGCATGTTAATCAGGAAGCTTCCTGCGCCTTCTTCCTGCTGCTCTGGTTCCTTACCTGAAACCTGACTCATGCGCTCCTCGGCTTTGGCCAGCATGGCCTTTACCTTCTTTACCTCATTCTCGTCACACATGCCCTCGGAAAGTCCGGCCTCACAGTCGGATAAATCCTGCTTCAACAGATTGATGACCACCTGCACCTGCTCCGGCGTTTTGGCCGAGGCCAGCTGTCTGGCACGTTTTCCCTGATTAACCGCCACCTTGCCGGACCGTTTTTCCTCTGTTTCTCCTGGAGGTTCCATCTGTTCCGGAACAAAACGGTCCTCCCTGGCTTTCCCCGGTGTTCTGCTTTCTGTCTCTTTTCCTGTGAGAATATTCTCAATGATTCTGCCGGAAAATATTTCATCCAGCATACCGGCCGGAATCGGATCTCCTGCCTTCCAGCCGGGAATCTGCTCCCGAACGGCGTTTACTACGGCTCCGGACAATTCCAGATGAAGCTGCCCCAATGTCCAGGCAGCCGAAAGCCGGTCTTCCCTGTCCAATGTTTTATAGTACTCATTTAATCCCAGCGCATAAGCCTCATCTTCCGCATCGTTCCCGCCCGACATTCCGTTATATTTATAGTAAGCTTTTTTTACATCCTTAAGTACATGGGTTTTCATCTCTTCTGACACGTCGATGATTTTTTTGTAATCATTTCTTCCGGTGACACACATTCCCTCTACTCCGTAAGAATTTTTGAAATGCCCGGAGTACAAATCCTCAAGGGTATTGCGGTAATATCCCATCTCACACTCTCCTTTCTCTGTCCGAAGAAGGACACTTAAGCATTACAGCTAATGTAAAGACTCTGCCGGCCAGATTCCAGTCCACAGTTCCCTGATAGCTTTCAGCCACACGTTTCATATTTGGCAGGCCCATTCCATGAAGCTCTTTGTCTCTTTTATCCGTCTTTGGAAAATCCTCCCCGGATTTTCGGATAATCGTTCCATCAAAGCTGTTTTCCACACGCAGAAACAGCAGATTTCCCCTTTGAAAGGAAATCAGGCGGATAAATACCTCTGCCTCTGGCTCCAGCTTTTTCAATTTTATACAGGCTTCCAGCGCATTGTCCAAAGCATTTCCCAAAAGGATACCCAAATCATAGCTCCGGATGCCAAGAGAGCTGGGAAATCTAAGCTCCTCTGCATCCAGTCTCAGATCCGGCAGAGTTTCCAGCGCCTCCCGGCTTTTCCGGTGCAGCAGAGCATCCACTACCTGATTTCCTGTATGAAAAGCGATCTCCAGCTGATCCATGGTCTGATTCAACGCTGACAAGTAGGCCTGAAGCTCCCCGCCCGCTTCCGGTTCCTGCCCGCCCGCAAGACTGCTTATTACTGCAAGGGTATTTTTCATATCGTGCTTTACGCTTTGCACGCCGGAATAAATCCTCTCCCGTTCCCTCATATACTCCTGCATATTTTCTACCTGCTTTTCCAGAATCATCCGGCTGTTTTTCTCGTTATTAAGAATTTGGATTTTTTGGAAGGTCCGCACCCCCTGGAGAATCGACTGCAGGGATAAAAGCAGGACAACCGGCAGAAGGACTGCAAGGGGCGGATATTTTTGATACAGGAAAACAGCAGCATCCTGTTCTACCGTAACCATAATAACCCGCAGCAGGCTGCACAGCATAAAACCGGTAAGAGCCGGAAGCAGAATAAACAATACCTCCTCTTGTGCCATCCGCACCTGCTTTTCTCTGAAATCCGTCACAATTCTTTTCAGAGACAGCCGCATCAGCAGGAGAATCAGCAGAATCCGAAAGACCTGCAGGGCTCCGGTGGTCAGATTTACCGCCAGGCTCCATGTAAAGGGGGATGTAAAAATCCGCTCCCATCCCTTCCATTCCCATAAGGCAAAGGCCATGTTCCCAGGCTTATCCAGCAAAATCACTGCCAGATAGACGCTGATATCCCGGACCGCCTGAAATGCCATGATCAGAAAAACAGTCAGACTCTGGAATGCTCTGTAAAAGCAGAAAATCAACATTGCCAGAAGCACCAGATGCAGTGCCTGTTTTCCCACTGCCCGGAGTCCCTCATAAGAAAACGGCAGCCAGTAATCCAGAGATTTCCGCATCAATCCGTAAACGGCCGCCACATACAGCCCCATATAACGTCCTTTCCCCCGAAGCTCCAGAAAGCTTCCAAAAAAATACGAAAGAAGAAAGCCTTGAGCCAGAACAAACGCGATATCCAGAAATTCGAAGGCTATTTCCATAGGACTCATGGAATTATACATGAGACACGCCTCCATTCTGCAGATACCACATGTAGGCTTTTACAAATTCCCCATGCTTTTTCTTTGTCAGGTAAACCGCCTCTCCCCCTGTGAGGGTAATGCTGTCCGGCCCGTATCCGGTGATATAGGCCATGTTTACCAGATATGCTCGGTGGCAGCGGTAAAAACTGTCCCCCAGCTGTGCCTCAAGCCCATTCATGGAACCGTATATGGTAAATTTCTCCTTTAAGGTGTGGAACTCCACCTTTTTCCCATGACTCTCAATATAGAGAATGTCTCCCTGATTGACTGTCCGGTTTCTGGAGCGTATAAACAGCTGTTCCTGTCTGTAGGATCTGTATTTTTCCGCCTCCCTGAAAGCCCGGTTTAATATCTCCTGGAATTTTGTTTCTTCCAAAGGCTTCAGCAGATAGTGGAATGCCGATACATCAAAGGCTTCAAGCGCATACGATTCTGCTCCGGTGACAAAGATAAGAATGGTTTCCGGCTGTGTTTCCCGAAGTCTTCTGGCTGTCTCTATGCCATTGATTCCTGTCATCTGAATATCCAGAAATACCACGTCAAACTGCTTCCCGGAAGCCAGAAAATCCCGGCCTGACAGGAATACGCAAATCTCACAATCCGGCTGTACCTTCCGAATCATGGATTTTATCTGTTCACAGATATGTGGTTCGTCATCTACAATGGCTGTGCGCACAGCTTTCACCTCTCCTGAACTAAGAATCCTGCACCTCTTCTCTGCAGGCCGGACCATACCCTCTCCTTACAAGGGTGAGGTATATTTATATATCGGCAGAATTCCGGAATTGATTGGCATCTTGGAATGAAAGAACGGATATTGTGGAATAAAAAACACTGTATGTTTTCTGCAATTCATCCAAAAAATTTAAAAATTGTTCCTTTTAGGTCTTGACTTTTAATAGTTAGTCTCCAATCTTCTAATTTTCCACTGTCTTAGTCTCTCTGTGCAGATACCACCCTGTAATCCCCAGTGTCACTGCCTCCGTCACCGGAGCTGCCATCCAGACACCGGTCATTCCAAACCAGACCGGAAGAGTAAAGATGCAGATAAGAAGAATCACCAGCCCTCTGGAAAGAGAAATCACTGCTGATTCCAGTGCTCTTCCCGTAGAAGTGAAGTAAAATGAGCTTATGGCATTGAATCCCTGCCAGAGAAAGGCACTTGTAAAAATCATTATGCCTGATCGCAGCATCGCTTCTATCTCTCTGTTCTGCACAAACAGTCCGCCATACCAGCCGGAAAAAACCGACATCATCAAAAACACAAGGATTCCCGCGCCAAAAACATACCCATTGGTCCGTTTTCGAAGCTCCCCAGCCAGCTCATACGCTCCGGCTCCATAGGTAAAGCTCATCAGAGGACCTGCCCCCTGCCCAAAGCCAGTCACCAGCATACTGAACCCATAAGCTGTATAGCCCGCAATGGTAAAGGCAGTCACACCGTCCACACCAATTCTTCTCATAATTACCAGATTATAGGCAAACATGGCGATTCCTGTGGACATCTCTCCAATCAATTCGGAGCTTCCGTTCAGCATCCCTCTTATGCAGATTCCGGCCGAAAACCGGAATGCTCCCAGCCGATAGATCCTGGCTTTTTTCCCAAAATAATACAAAATACGGCAAAGGGAAACCAGCGCCGCCAAAAGCGATGCCAGAGCGATGCCGCCCGCACCCAGGGAAAAACAATCTGCAAAGAGATAGTCTAATGCCACATTCAGCAGTGTATTCAAAACAGTCACCTTCATATAGTAAGCCGGATTCCCTTCTCCACGGATAAACATTCCAAGAGAAGAATTTACCACCATCACTGGAAGCTGCAACAGCATAACCCAATAGTACGCCCGAAAATACCCTGCCACCTGCTTATCAGCTTTTAAAAATGCCAGCATGGGGTCAAAGCAGAACAGCATCACAAAGCTTATCAGCACAGAAGCGGCCGCCGTAACCGCTGTTGTCTGGCGGAATATCTGATTGCACACGCCCTTCTCACCGGCTCCCAGAGCCATTCCCGCCATAGCCGCCCCGCCTATGGAGATCATCAGCCCGACACCCAGATACAGATAGACAATGGGCAGTCCCAGATTTACAGCCGCAATCCCCTCCTTCCCCACATAATTTCCCATAAAAAAGCCGTCTGCGATGGTGACAAAGGCTGTCAGCATCATAGAGACAATGGCCGGAATGGAAAACTTTCGTATCATGCCTCCCGGATTCTCCTTAATCTCCCCTAAATCCATAAAAACTCTCCTTTCCTTAGTTTGCCCATGTTTTCTGGGCATACAGGTATACCCGCAGGGTGTTTCCTTGATTTGCCCTTGTTTTCCGGGCATACAGGTATACCCGCAGGATGTTTCCTTAATTCGCCCATGTTTTTCGGGCATAAAAGATACCGCCACCTGGCAGAAGCTCTGCTCCTGCCCGATGACGGTATTTAGTATAAAAGGAATACAAATTATAAACTTCTGAATTCTTGCTCTTTTTCCCGGATATCCGCAAACGTCTATTTCACAGGTACGCAGATATCCAGCTCCATGTACATGGTTTCACAGTCCACTCTGTGATAAACATCAAAGATGCTTCTCTGTGTGTCCAGTTCGTAGGATGTACGGGGAAACCATACCAGAAAAACCGTCTGGTAAGCGGCATAAATATATTTTACATGACCTTTAAAATGATAGACAATGCAGGCTCCGCCCCGGATTAAGACCGTATTCTTCAGCGGGCAGTCCTCCTCCACGCTCATACAGATATCGTAAAGACAGTTCCTGGGAGCTGTTACCGCCGGATCGTCGTAGGTCCGTTCCAGCAGCAGGGTTTCTTTTGTGATATAGTCCCTGTATTTTTCCAGAAATCTATCCCAAATCCCGTGCATGTCCTCATAACTGCCAAAACGCCTTTCATAAATCACATAATAATCCGGCAGTGTTTCTCTGGTAATTCTGCGGTTACATTCCTCGAAGCTTTCCATCTGCCATTCTTCCTGATGGAAAAGGGGATGCCGGATGGAATCATAGGAAATGCTTCTGCGAAAGGCCGCCGGCGCCGCCTGATAATGCCGGCGGAAGGCTGTGCTGTAATTAGAAGAACTATAGCCATAGTCTGCACTGATTTCCGTAATGAGACGATCCTGTTCTGTCTTCAGCCTAAATGCACTCTGTTCCAGCCTTACCCGCTTGATAAATCCGTGAACACTCTCCCCAGTCTGGGCCTTAAACAGCCTGCAGAAGTAATATTTGGAAAAATGGCAGTACTCTGCCGCTTCCTCCAGCGTCACATCCTCGATATGCTGTAAGATATAATCAATGGCCCGGTTAATGCTTTCATTTGTAATCATTTAATTCTGATCCTTTATCTGTTCTCCCTGAACCATAGGATACCGTACCAGATCAGCGCTGTCCAGGTTCTCCCGATGCATATGCACCGCTGTGATCTGATGATTCTCATAGGTGGTGTAGTAATATATTCCCTTATCTGCATTGCAACAGGAAGTATAGATCGTCATCTCATACCTTCCTTCTTCTGTCTCACAGCAGCCCCGCGGTTGTTCCACAGATCCCAGTATATGAAAAAACTGGCTGACACTTTCTGTCTCTGAATCCCCGGAAACTGCGTTCAATTTCACAAATGACGCCCGTACAAACCGTGACTGTGATGAAAGATCCCCTGGAAGCCCCAATGCTCCCATTCCCCGGCCATAGCTGTGCAGGGACAGCTTGTCTGAAAAATGATTCTGCGGCTCCTTCACAGACAGCTGCATGTAATTGTTCAGGCAGAAAAGTTGCTGGTCAAAGGGGGGATTGTTGGTCAGTACCCCTGCCGGATTGTCATAGATCCGCAGGCCCTCCCTTACAGACTCCAGTGTTATGGCTTCCTCCCGATCCGCGAGAATCCAGTGGAGCTGTGCTGTCGGCAGATGCCGGCTGAATGGCGTATCCGTCAGATGGATCCGTTTCAGAAGGTTTCTTGCTTCTTTTACGGTCCCGCACTGCCCCAGTATCCACGGTATCAATTCAAAAACAGCCACGTTTTCTTTACCTTCTGTCTCTTTTCCATATACGGCATTTCCCACGAAATTCAGCCCGGACATTCCCAGGCCCTTCTCATTTACCGCATCATAGTACAATGGTACATTCTGCTCCACATGGGCCGTGCCAATCATCCCGTAATGATGGTCCATAGTTCCCATCTTTCTCAGGGAAAACACATAATCCCGCGGGATAATCACAATCTCTTCCCCATAGGAAATATCATAGTCCAGTGTTCGTCCAAAATAAAAGTCTTTTGTTTTATAGGCTGCTGCGGTACACATGGTCGTTCCTCCTGCCATATACGTTTTATTTCCAGTCCGGCTGATATCCATCGAAAGCCTGCGCCCTGTTCATTCCTTATATTTTTAACAGAATGTATCTAAAATCCGCTTCCAATTTTTTCTTCTGCAGATTTCCAGCCGTTTCATGGCCTAATGAACTGAAATTCTACTGTTTTCCCGCACCACCTGGAAGGCTGTGTATATGTGATCCAAATGATAACCCAGTTTCTCTGCCAGAGCAAGAGATGCTTTGTTGTGGGCATCCCAGCTGGGATACCAGCCCCGATCCAGGCACTCCAGAAT
>CATJHO010000069.1 GCA_949740535.1 uncultured Lachnospiraceae bacterium | reverse complement strand
TATTGACAGCTCTGCGGCGGATAGGAGCCAGGGTGGATACTGTGATTCCAGATCGGATGAAGGACGGATACGGTATCAATGAGAACCTGATCTGCAGGGCGTGGGAAGCGGGGATTGATACCATTATAACCTGTGACAACGGGATTGCCGCCTTGGGTGAGATTGCTTTTGCAAAGGAGCTGGGAATGACGGTAGTGGTGACGGACCACCATGAGGTCCCCTATGAGGAGACAGAAGGGAAGCGGATACCGGTGCTCCCGCCGGCAGATGTCATCGTGAATCCCAAGCAGAAGGACTGCGGATATCCCTTCAAAAATCTCTGTGGAGCAGCCGTTGCCTGGCGGCTTGCGGAGGCTTTGTACGGGGCAGAAGGAATTGCCAGGGAAGAAGTTCTAAATCTGGCAGAATTTGCGGCGGTGGCGACAGTAGGGGATGTTATGGATCTGACAGGAGAGAACCGGATACTGGTACGTTATGGCCTGAGACGCCTGGAGCAGACAAAGAATTTGGGATATCAGGCATTGATCCGGGCAAACGGCCTGGAGGGCCGGAAGCTGACGGCGTATCATATCGGGTTTGTGATCGGCCCCTGCATCAATGCCAGCGGCCGTCTGGATACGGCAAAGCGGGCTCTGGATCTGCTGGGAGCAGAAGAGCAGGGAGAAGCAGAGCGTCTGGCAGGGGATCTGAAGGCTCTCAATGACAGCCGAAAGGAGCTGACTGCAAAAGGAGTAGAGGAGGCACAGCGGCAGATTGAGGAGGCCGGTTTTAAAGAGGACCGGGTGCTGGTGCTGTATCTGCCGGACTGCCACGAGAGCCTGGCCGGGATTATTGCCGGAAAGATTCGTGAGCGTTATTACCGCCCCTGTTTTATCCTTACGGATGGGGAGGAAGGGGTGAAAGGCTCCGGGCGTTCCATCATGGAATACCATATGTTTGATGAAATGACCAAAGTGAAAGACATATTTACCCGCTATGGCGGCCATCCGATGGCTGCAGGGCTTTCGATGGAGAGAGGCAGGGCAGAGGAACTGCGCCGCCGCCTTAACGAGAACTGTTCTCTGACAGAGGAAGATCTGCGTCCCAAGAAGTTTTTTGACGCGATTCTTCCCATTGCCTATGCAGGAGAGCAGCTGATGAAAGAACTGGAGCTTTTGGAGCCCTTTGGAAAGGGGAATGAGAAACCTCTTTTTGCAGCAGGAAACCTGACCGTAAAAAGCGCAGGCATTATCGGAAGAAACGCCAATGTGCTGAAGACAGTGCTGACGGATGGAAGCGGGCACAGTATAGAAGCTTTAAGCTTTGGAGAGGTGGAAAAGGATCTGGCGTACATAAGAAGCAGGGAAAAGATTTCGATTCTGTATTATCCGGAGATGAATGAATATCAGGGAAAACGCACGGTTCAGCTTCGGATAGAATCTTACCGTTGAGGGGGATACTGCGGAACTGGAATAAAAAAACAGCAGTCCCCGGAGACAGCCCCAGAAGGATTTACGGACGGTATTGAACGGCCGGAAATTCTTCTAGAACAGGGGGATGAAGAAGGGGCTGCGGAACTGAAATGGAGGCAGAAATTGTATACCGTTGTAATCGCAGATGGAGACGGAGAATTGCGGCAGGCTCTCATCCGGGAGATTAACTGGGAGAGGGAAGGATTCTGCGTAGCGGGGGAAGCAGGGACTGGGGCTGAGGCCCTGGAACTGTTGAAGAGGCTGAAGCCGGATCTGCTTGTGACAGATGTGCGGATGCCTTTAATGTCCGGGATTGAATTAGCCCGGACTGTGTGGGAGATGAGGTGGAATACACAGGTTGTATTCTTAAGTGGTTTTGATGAGGCTGCCTATGCCCGGCAGGCAATTCAGTATCATGTCATCAGCTATCTTTTAAAGCCCATTTCCTCAAAAGAATTTACAAAGGAATTAAAGAAAATCAGAAACAGGCTGGATGAGAGGCTGGAAGAGCGCATGAAGCTCTCCCAGGAACAGGAACAGCTGAAGGGAACACTTTTTTTCATGCCCCTGATTCTGGATCCCTATTCGGGAAGAAATGGAAGGGGAGAACAGGAGCTGAGAAAGGAAGCCTTTGACAGGGGATTTATGCTGTCGGAACATGGGGCGGTAAGTTATGTGGTACTAATCACCGGTTTCTGGGATAGGGAAGGGCAGAACCGGACCAGGGCTGAGAATGTAAAGATGCTGGGCCGGATTCTCCACAGATATATGCGCCATGTGAGTTTTTATACAGAAGGGCGGATTGTTTCTCTGATATGGGAAGAAAAGATGCCAAGGGAAATGAATCTCCGTTTGATTATAGAGGATATTTCCCGAAGTGCACAAGAGATGCTGAATCTAAAGGTATTTATCGGTGTAAGCACTATGATTTCCGGCTTAAGAGAGTGCCATGAGGCTTACCTGGAGGCGATGGACGCCTTTATCTGTGCCCGGCAGAATGATCAGACCTTCTCTTTTTTTGGCTGCACGGACGGATTTGAACAGGAAATGGTGCAGGAGATGATAGGTGAGATAGAAGAGTTCCTCCGAAAAGGCAGGAAAGAAGAACTGCAAAGCTGTCTGGAGCGGTTTTTTATCTGTCTGGAGCAGGGAAAGCTGTCGGTTAGGAGTACGCAGCTGGTGATGATACAGGTGATGGCAATGGTATTTAAGATTACCGGCATGACAGTGGGAAACGAAGGAGCCAGAGAGCTTCAGGAATGGGCGCCGTATCCCGGCCGTCAGATTTTTGAGCTGAATTCCAGGCTTAAAGACAGCTGTATGGACTTCTGTCTGAAAGCAGAAGAGCTGCTAGTGGAGCACCGAAAGAAAAGCAGTTCTGTGGTGTGCGACCGGGCGCTGGCTGTGCTCAACAGCTGTTTTATGGAGCCGGGGATCTCGCTTCACTTTATCAGTAAGGAAATTTCTGTGAGCCCTAATTATCTGAGCACTTTGATTAAGCGCAATACCGGGAGTACTTTTATTGCGCTGCTCACCAGAAAGCGCATGGAGATGGCCAAAGAGCTTCTATTGGGAACCAGTCTGAAAATTCATGAGATTTCAAAAAAATGCGGTTACAAGGATCAGCATTATTTCAGCTATTGCTTTAAAAAATATGAAGGAATTTCTCCGGCTGCCTGCAGAAGAAAACATGAGGAGGGCATTATACAAAACGGTTACTGGCCGGATCATACTGAAAATCAATCCCGCCCAATGTGATTTCCAGGGATTTTCGATCCAGATTCAGGCTGCGGCACAGTTCGTCTAAGCTGGGATAATAGTCCCGCAGTTGCAGATTGATCCAGCTTAAGAGCATGAAAGGGTCTTTGGGGATCATGAAGGGCCTCCTTTCACTTAATAAAGATTTATCTATCTTATTTAACACCAAAACAGGAAAACTTGCAAGTAATTCCTATTTCTGTTACACTTATAAAAACTCTTGCGCCAAATGCAGAATTCAAAGGAGAAAAACATGGAAAAACGTATTATAGATGAGAAAAAGAAAAAAGAAGTCCAGGGCTTTACCACAAAAGTAATCCTTGCAGTCACAGCAGTGATTGCGGTCTATGTGGTCTATGCATTGATTACCAAGAATTTAAATATTGTTGTTTTTGAGGTGCTGCTGGGGATTTTTGTGGTATCTTATGTGGTGTTGAATGATATTGTGGAGCCCAAGCGCCTGGGCATGTTTGAGAATATGACCATCGGACAGCGCAGCGGATTTATGAAGATACTGGCGCTGGATGTAATCGGCATAGGTGCTTTGCTGTACTGGATCGTGGGTATGGGTTCGGAGAACAATACCAGTGGAAGCATTTTCCCCCTGCTGATCTATATTCTGACAGTGCAGTTTAAGCGGAAGCTCCGTCCGGAATTTGAGGGGATAGAAGAAAGCCTGGAAAACGGAAAGGAAGAACCGGTTGAAGAGGCTCTTGCAATGGAAGAAAAGAACGACGACTGAGCGGGAGCTCCGGGTACTGAACGGTGTTTCCTATGCATATATTGGATAGGAAAAAGAATGTTTGGGAGCCTGCAGGTTGAAGATGGGGAGAATATCCGGCATTCCGGCCTGGAAGCGGGGGCTTCTGGTGGGAATTATGGGATTGACAGCGGTGGGAGCAGCGGCCGGTATCCGCGGCAGACAGATAGAAAGAATGGCGGCAGTGATAGGAGATGCTTCCGGGGCGGAAGAGTCCGGGAGCCCGGAACCGGCAGAGGAGATTTTGGAGAAAGAGAATCTGACGGAGGAGGCCGGAAGCGGAGAAATCAAGAAAATCGCCCTGACCTTTGACGACGGTCCGCATCCTTGTTATACGGAGCAGCTGCTGGACGGTCTGGCAGAGCGGAATGTGAAAGCAACCTTTTTTCTTTTGGGAACCAATATTGAGGGAAATGAGGAAATTGTAAAGCGGATCGCAGCGGAAGGCCATCTGATTGGAAACCACACCTATTACCATGTGGATATTACCAAGCTGGAGGAAGAAGAGGCCTGCCGGGAGATTTTGGATACCAGCGAACAGATTACGGCAATCACCGGCCAGACGGTGGAATATATACGGCCGCCTTTTGGCAATTGGGATAAGGAACTGGAGTACGAGGTAATGATGATTCCCATTTTCTGGTCGGTAGATACCCTTGACTGGACTACCAAAAATACCGATCAGATTGTGCAGAAGGTAGTTTCAGATATAGAGGAAAATGATATTATCTTAATGCATGACTCATATGACAGTACGGTGAAGGCAGCTCTTCGGATCATCGATCTTTTACAGGCTGACGGCTATGAATTTGTAACTGCGGATGAATTGATTTTGGAGTAAAGGAAGCACAGAGACATGGATCTGTTTGACTACATGAGAGAAAATACATTGGAGCAGGAGGCGCCTCTTGCTTCCCGCCTGCGCCCCCGAACCCTGGAGGAGATTGTGGGGCAGCAGCATATTCTGGGAAAGGACAAGCTGCTTTACCGTGCCATAAAAGCGGACAAGCTGAGCTCTCTGATTTTCTATGGTCCGCCGGGAACCGGGAAAACAACCATAGCCAGAGTGATTGCCAATACTACCAGGGCCAGATTTACGCAGCTGAATGCTACAGTTGCCGGAAAGAAGGATATGGAGGCCGTAGTTTCCCAGGCGAAAGATGATCTGGGCATGTATGGGCGTAAGACCATCCTGTTTGTAGATGAGATTCACCGTTTTAACAAAGGGCAGCAGGACTATCTTCTTCCCTTTGTGGAGGACGGCACCCTTATTCTCATAGGAGCCACCACGGAAAATCCTTATTTTGAGGTAAATGGAGCATTGATATCCCGTTCAGTAGTTTTTGAGCTGAAGGCCCTGGAAGTAGCGGATATTAAGGAGCTGATCCGGCGGGCAGTCCATGATCAGGAACGGGGAATGGGTGTTTATGGGGCAGAGATAACCGAAGAGGCATCAGATTTCCTGGCGGATATTGCTGGAGGAGATGCCAGAGCGGCATTGAATGCGGTGGAGCTGGGGGTATTGACCACAGAGAAGGGGGAGGATGGAAAGATTCATCTCACCCTGGATGTGATATCAGAATGTATTCAGAAACGGGTGGTGCGCTATGATAAGACGGGAGATAATCATTACGACACGATCTCTGCGTTTATCAAGAGTATGCGGGGCTCAGATCCGGATGCGGCGGTCTATTATCTGGCAAAAATGATTTTTGCCGGGGAGGATGAGCGGTTTATCGCGCGGCGGATTATGATCTGCGCTGCGGAAGATGTGGGAAATGCGGATCCCATGGCGCTGACCCTTGCAGTCTCTGCGGCACAGGCTGTGGAGCGCATTGGCTTTCCTGAGGCTCAGATTATTCTGGCTCAGGCAGCTTCCTACGTGGCCTGCGCGCCCAAAAGCAATTCAGCAGTCAATGCCATCGGAAAGGCCATGGAATCCGTAAAAAGCCGCCGGACCAGTGTGCCGCCCCATCTGCAGGACGCCCATTATCCGGGGGCAAAGAATTTAGGACATGGAACAGGGTACAAGTACGCTCATGATTACCCCCATCACTATGTAAAGCAGCAGTATCTGCCCTCAGAAGTCGAGGGGGAGGTGTTCTATGAGCCTTCCGATAATGGATATGAACGTAAGATCCGGGAATATTTTCAGATGTTGAGAGGAGAACGCAATACGGTTCAATAATCTGGCAGGAAAGGTGTAACACAGACAAATGGAATCCGGACTCATCAGCCTCTCCTGACCGTGCATGCTCAGTCAAGAGAGGATACCCTCAGTGGCACAGAACCTATGTTATCCTGTCCGCTGAGGGCAGAGGAAAAAGCTACACAGTCTCCGGTTCCGGATACTCTGCGCCAAAGGTCTCAGCAGTGACAGATTTTATCACCTGAGGAGTCATGGGACGATCCCCATAGTCGGTGGGTGTCTCCGCAATCTGGTTTACCACCTCAAGGCCCTCGGTAACTTTTCCGAAAGCAGCGTAGGCGCCGTCCAGATGAGGGCTTGTTTTGTGCATGATAAAGAACTGAGAGCCGGCAGAATCCGGGTGCATGGATCTTGCCATGGAAAGGACGCCGGGGGTATGCTGCAGGTCATTGGTAAAACCGTTCCGGGCAAATTCACCAGAGATGGAGTAGCCGGGATCTCCCATGCCGTTTCCCAGAGGACAGCCGCCCTGAATCATAAAGCCCTTGATAATCCGATGGAAGGTAAGGCCGTTGTAGAAACCTTTCTGCACCAGACTTAAGAAGTTGTTGACGGTGTTGGGGGCAGTTTCGGGATAAAGCTCTGCTTTGAAGCAGCTGCCGTCTTCCATTTCAAATGTAACAATTGGATTTTGTGCCATAGGTATATTCTCCTTTTTTTCGTTTGGCTGCGATCGATCAATGGTCAGTGACGGATATTATTTTAGCGGAAAAGGGAAGATTCGTAAAGGAGTTTTTGAAAAATGCTGAAAGGTATTGTCATTGCCGTTTCACAGGCAGAGCCGTTGACGGAGACGCTGACGAAAGAGAAGCTTCCCTGGAGGAAGCTTAAGGAGTTAGAACAGAAGGATTTCCGGGAAGCCCTGCATGATCTTGGGGCAGGGAAAGATGAGATCCTTTGTCTAGTGGAAACAGATCGGGAGGAGCGGATGGCTCTGGATCTGGGGCTGTTCTGTGTGGGATATCTGAACCCGGCATTTCCGGATGAGCATCTGTCCGGCTGCCGGATTCTTCTGGAAGGATTTCAGGAGATAGATCGGATTTTTCTTGAGAATGTCCATACCCGCGCTTTGGGGATGCCGGTCCTGATTGCCGAAACAGGGCGTCTCCTGATTCGGGAAATGACGCTTGGAGATCTGGATAAAATCAATGCCCTGTACCAGGAGGAGCCCTCTGTCTCCCTGTCGCCGGAACTTTCTCTGGACAGGCAGGAGGAAGAGGAGAAAATCAAAGCCTATATTGCCTATATGTATGGTCTGTACCAGTTTGGCATGTGGGTGGTGATTGAGAAGAAGAGCCATGAGATGATTGGACGGGCTGGTTTCGGCATTGCCGATTATCTGGATTTCTCAGAGATTGATCTGGGTTACCTCATTGGGAAACCCTACCGCCGGCGGGGCTATGGAGAAGAAGCCTGCCGTGCTGTGCTGGCTTATGGAAGGCAGGTGCTGGAGTTTCCCAGAGTGAGTGCCTATATAGATGGGAAGAATCAGAGCTCCCGGCGTCTCATTGAGAAGCTTGGATTTTCAAAGGAGCGGATGTTTGTCTATCAGGAAAGGCATCTGTGCCGGTATATGCTGGAGTTTTAAGAGGTTATTTTCTCTGCACGGTGATACAAAAAGCTGTGCATAAAGAGATTCAGGAAAGGAAAAGGAATTTGAAAGAACAGTTTGAAGCGCTCAGACAGGGGTGTGAGATCCGCCGGAGTCTGATTTCTATGAAAGAAGAATTAAAGATCCCGGATAAGCGCCGGGAGCTTATGACATTGTTTACGGAGGAACCAAAGACTCTCCTGTCATTGTTTCAGGAGGAGGATCCCAAGATCCGCAAGAATGCGGCTTTGGTGCTGGGAGCTCTGGGGACAAAGGACTGCCGTGAGGCTGTGTGGGCGGCTTATCAGCGGGAAGAAAAGCGTTTTGTGAAAAGCGCCTACCCGGAAGCCCTGCAGGGATGCGACTGCTCCGATCTTCTGGAACAGCTGCGGGAACGAAAGAAAGCGCTTTTAGCGGAAGAACAGACAACGGAGACACAGAAGCACCAGCAGGAAGAACTGCTGGCCTTGAATGCCCTGCTGGCGAAGTATGATAAGAGGGAAAGGCATTTCTTTTCCGAGATTTCCCGTCCCTCGGATGTGGTTCTGATCACCCATCGAGATTACCGGGAGGTGACGCGGGAACAGATTACCGTCGGAGAGACGATTCTTTTGCGCTCCGGGGTCAAGGTGCTGGGGGGCAGTCTGGAAGAGCTGCTGCGGATTCGGACCTTCCGGGAGTTTCTGTTCTGTCTGGATACGGAGGGAGAGCTGGAAAGAGACAGGCTGGCGGAGCAGCTGGCGGCTTCCAATCTGCTGGCGCTTCTTGCGGAATTACATCAGGGAACCGGAGCGTTTGGGTTTCGAATTGACTGCAAAAGCCGGATGACATTGGAACAGCGGAGCAGTTTTACGAAAAAGCTGGCAGCCCGTCTGGAGGTGCTGACCGGCGGGCAGCTGGTGAATTCTACCTCGAATTATGAGGTTGAGATCCGCCTGCTGGAGACAAAAACAGGCGGTTTTTATGCATTTTTAAAATTATATACCCTTCCGGACCATCGTTTTGCTTATCGGAAAAATCATGTGGCGGCCTCAATCAGACCAGAACTGGCCGCCTTATGTATGGAGCTTGCTTCCCCGTGGCTTAAGGAAAACGCCCGTGTCCTGGATCCCTTCTGCGGGGCAGGGACCATGCTTATAGAACGGAATTACCGGGTTCATGCAGATACTCTGTATGGTGTGGATGTGTACGGCCCGGCTGTAGCAGGGGCCAGAGAAAACGCGGAGACGGCCCGTATGCCGATCCACTATATTAACCGGGATTTTCGGGATTTTACCCATGAATATCTTTTTGATGAAATTGTGACGAATTTTCCCACAAAGGGGAAGAATATGAATGGGCATGATCTGGAAGCCTTATATGAAAAGTTTTTTGGCCGGCTGGAACAGCTGCTGTGTTCGGGTGGTTTTGTGCTTTTGTATACGCAGGATCGGACTTTTGTAAAGCGGCAGCTGAAGAAGAATCCGGCGGTCCGGCTCCTTCGGGAATGGCCCATGGGCGGACAGGAGGAAAGCTGGCTGTGCGCTCTTCGGTATGAACCGCAGCTTTGTACAGAGATGATGGAGAGAATATGAAAAAATGGAATCAGACAGCGGGAGGGATCGGAAGCCTGCTCCTGTGTGGAATACTTCTTGTACTGTCCGGTTGCAGCAAACAGGAGGAAAGCAGTGAAGCCTTCACTCTGCGGGCAGAGACTGCGGAGGAAATGGGCATGGAGGAACCCGTGCTGGCGCTGGTGCTTTCAAGCCGCGATGGAGAGGAAAATGAGGAATTGATGGAACGCTTTCAGGAAGAGGCAGAGAGGACAGGGGTCAGGCTTCTGGTCCGTTTCCCTGATGTTTCCCAGGAGGAAGCAGAAGAAGCAAGGGAGGAGACCGGGGATTTTGTGCTCTGTGATGTGAATCCCATTGAGTACCAGATGCTTCTAATCAATGAGCTGGTATCGGAAAATGTAGATGTGATTGCTATCTGTCCTAATCACAGCCAGGCTCTGGAACCGGTGCTTGCAGGGGCCCGCTCGGTTGGGATCCGGGTCTGCGCCTTTGGGCTGGATGTGGGGGAGGAGAGCTGTGATGTATATGCCGCCACAGAGGATGCGCCGGCGGCAGCCGCAGCTTTATGCCTTATTGAATGAAAGATAATAATAAGATTTTGATTGATAAGAACAAAACATAATAAACAGAGGCTGTTCCGAAAAAAACATAACTCATGTTTTTTTCGGAACAGCCCTTTTGCTGAGAGCTTTATGGTTTCCCCTCAGGGAACGAGGGAACTGCAGGGGCCAAAAGCCCGGTAAAATAACGCTCTCTTTTTGGATTACTCCAGATTGAGCCATCTGCTCATGAAATGGTTTGCCAGCACAAAGGCTGCGGCGCCCATCACAAGAGAGAATACAGCGGCAAATCCCATGTTCAGCCAGAAATATCTGGCGGCATTGACATAGGGATTGTTGTATCCAATGCCAAAGAACACGTTGTAGAAGCTGCTGCTTCCGAAGGACCCGACGCCGACGATGGCGGTAAAAATGGAAGATATCAGGTTGTTAATTATATTGTAGCCTACGAATACACCGATGGAAGCCAGGATCCGGTGGCTGTTAAAGCTGTGGCCGATGGCAATGCATGCATAGAAAATCAGAAGACTGCTGACGATACTGATAAGCTCGATCAGCAGGAAGGCTGACATTCCAAGGCCTGCCGGCACATCAAAGATATAAGAGAAGCCAAACCACAGTTCATGCCAGAATTCTCCGAAATCCTGAATAATGTATTTGTTGACGACCATGATAAAGATCGAGAGACAGATGAGAAGGATATCGGCTATCCGCCATACGGATGCCACAACAAGCTTGCTCACAATATGCTCGGAAGTGGAGGCGGGGAGGGTGTGCATCAGGTAGCCTTCATCGGTAAACAGGTTTTTCCGCGGTCTTAAGACACTTACATACAGCCATGTGATAATATAAACGGCTATCAGGGCAATGACATAGGCGGAAATCAACATCACATCCATGAGGCCTTCCCACATGCGCAGACTGGTGTTGGTATAGTCTATATGAGTACGGTTCATGACAAACTGAACATAAAAGCGTCCTACGACAGTCACTGCAAGCAGCCCTATGTGGAGCGGAATCATCAGCCGGTTTATGGCTTTGAATTCGTGTTTAATCAATTTTCCTAGCATCTGAACACCTCCCGGAAAAGTGCGTCTACGGATTTGCCTTCCTGTTCGCGGATTTCATCTACCGATGCAGTCAGGCGGACATGCCCGTTCTGGATGAAAATGACATCATCCAGTACATTTTCAATGTCGGAAATGAGATGGGTGGAAATCAGTACCGTTGCCCGCTCATTGTAATTGGTGATGATGGTCTGAAGGATGTAATCCCTGGCTGCCGGATCCACACCGCCGATGGGTTCGTCGAGACAGTAGAGATCTGCATCACGGCTCATTACCATGATCAGCTGTACTTTTTCTTTGGTGCCTTTGGACATGGTGCTTAATCGATCCTTTTCGTTAATGTTCAGTCTGTGCAGCATTTCCATGGCCCGGTTCCGGTCAAAATCCGCGTAAAAGTCACAGAAGAAATCCAGTATATCCGTTACTTTCATCCAGCTGTTGAAATAAGTCCGCTCCGGCAGATATGAAACCACCTTTTTGGTCTCCGGTCCGGGAGCCATGCCATTGATGAGAAGCAGCCCGTCCGTGGGAGTTAACAGTCCGTTGATAAGCTTGATGAGTGTTGTTTTTCCACTGCCGTTTGGTCCCAGAAGCCCGATTATACGGCCGCGCTCAATGGTCAGATTGATACTGTCCAGAGCTGTCTTGTAACCGTAACGTTTGGTCAGATTCTGGCAGTTTAGCAATTGTTCCATTACTTTTCCCCCTTTAACTCCAGATCCAGAAGCCGTTTGATGTCTTCTTTTTTAAACCCCAGCTGTTCCATATTCTTGAGGAAGAGTTGAATTTGTTCCCTTGCAAGCTGTTCTTTGATTTCTGCCATTTTTGTCGTATCCTCCGTAATGAATCGGCCGCTGGTCCGCTGGGTATAGACAAGACCGCTGCGCTCCAGTTCTGTCAGTGCCTTCTGCATGGTATTGGGATTTACAGATGCATCCATTGCCAGGTCCCGTACAGAAGGAAGTTTGTCGCCCGGCTGGTAAGTTCCGGCGATGATGTTGGTTTTGATGAGGTCCACAATTTGTAGATAGATGGGCCGAGAATCATCAAGAATCCAAGCCATAAAGCTCCTCCTTTCCTTAATCCGCCCATTTTTACAGGGCATAGAGGTATGCCCAAAGGGTAAAATTCCAATTTTTTCCTAGGGGGGGGGTAAAAAGGGGTCTTGTTACGTTTACCACTCCCCCGCCCCTCCGGTCAGGAGGGTGCAGTACATAATACAAACAAATCATTTGTATCACTGTATTACTTAAATAATACAATAATGCTTTTGGGAAGGAATGTCAAGGGGATGGAACAATATTCAGAATTTCTTAAGAATGCAGGAAGGATGCTTGCCCCGTCCTGCCTGCCGTGATATGATAGCACTGTGATAATCATTAACAAAGCGGAGCTGGAGTTATTAAAACAGCACCCAGGAGTAACTGGAATAGGAGCAGAATATGTATCAGGAGACAGCAAAGCTGGTGTTATACCGGGATTTGGGAGAAGACAGTATTTTACGGAAACTTTCAGGAATATTTGAGGATTGGGATAAGAAGGAAGCCACAGCGGCGGAACTGACCACACGGATTTACGAGCAGATCAAAGCTCTTTTGGATCTCTCGACGATTTATGGGTTTGATAAGAATCTGTGGCATAATTATCTGACCTTTATTCTTCTGACCAATGAAAATTCTTTCAGCATGACCAGTGAAAAGGTTGGGGCCAATGACGGAACCGTAAATCATTTTGCAAAAGGGGATTTCCGGATCTTTAAGCGTTTATTTGATTTTGACTTCGGACCTATCGAACAGGAGCTGGACATCGACTGCTTTACCACCATATGCAGTTATAAGGCCATCGTAAAGAAGGAGCGCATGTACAATAAGAATGTGAGCGGGAAGGTGCAGGCGGTCAGCAGCCAGATTGAAGAGGCGGAGGATGAGGAAGAGATCTTCCGGATTGTTACGGATTTTTACAAGGCCTATGGAGTGGGAATGTTCGGCCTTAATAAAGCCTTTCGGATCAAAAGCCTTCCGGAGGGTGTGGAGTTTCTTCCCATTAATAATACAGAGCAGGTTTTTCTGCGGGATCTGGTGGGATATGAGATTCAGAAAAAGAAGCTTATTGACAATACAGAGGCCTTTGTAAAGGGGCTTCCGGCCAACAATGTGCTTCTGTTCGGAGACAGCGGGACGGGAAAATCCACCAGCATCAAGGCTGTTTTGAATGAGTATTATGACCAGGGACTTCGTATGATTGAGATTTACAAGCATCAGTTTCAGGATCTTTCAGCGATTATTGCCCAGATTAAGAACCGGAATTATCGTTTTATTATTTATATGGATGATCTGTCCTTTGAGGAATTTGAGATTGAATACAAGTTCTTAAAAGCGGTCATAGAAGGCGGTATGGAGACAAAGCCGGACAATGTACTGATTTATGCCACTTCCAACCGGCGGCACATTATCCGGGAAACCTGGGGGGATCGCAGCGATATGGAACAGGATAATGGGATGCACCGGTCGGATACCATGCAGGAGAAGCTTTCCCTGGTGGCACGGTTTGGCGTGACCATCAGCTATTCCAAGCCCAGCCAGAAGGAATACTTTGAGATCGTGAAAGAGCTGGCCAAGCGGTATCCAAAGATTACCCTCTCAGAGCAGGAGCTCTGTGCCAAGGCCAGCCAGTGGGAGCTGAGCCATGGCGGGATTTCCGGCCGCACGGCCCAGCAGTTTATCAATTACCTGGCGGGGTCTATGGTATGAGAAGGACAGCGGTGGTAACAGGAGCATCCCGCGGCATCGGCCGGGTAACGGCGGAGCGTCTTGTGAAAAAGGGATACAGAGTCTACGGGCTGTGCAGGAAAGTTCCAAAAGAGAAGGCAGGAATCCGCTTTATCTCCTGTGATGTATCCCGGAAAGCCCAGGTCGAAAAAGCCTTTGGAAAAATACTAGAGCGGGAAAAACAAATCCATGTGCTGGTGAATAATGCAGGGATGGGAATTTCCGGGGCAGTAGAATTTGCCACAGAGGAGGAGATTGAGAAACAGCTGTCAGTAAATCTTAAGGGAAGCATCTTCTGCAGCCAGGCGGTGATACCTGCCATGCGCAAGGCAGGACAGGGAAGGATTCTGTTCGTATCCTCTCTTGCGGCCATTTTCCCCCTGCCTTTTCAGAGCTTTTATTCTGTGAGCAAAGCAGGAGTCAACGCATTTTCAGATGCATTGGGAATAGAGCTTGCACCCTTTCATATTCAGACGTGCACGCTGATGCTCAATGATGTAAAAACAGAATTTACGGATTATCGGGAAAAATGCTTTGAGGGGAATGAGATCTACCAGGGGCGGATTGCCCGCTCTGTAGGAAAAATGGAAGCCTCTGAGCGGCAGGGAATGGAGCCGGAGACAGTGGCGGAAACTGTCATCCGGCTCCTGAGTAAACGAAGAATGCCAAGCCATGCCACAGCAGGAACCGCCAGCCGCCTGCTTACCCTGGCAGATCGTCTTCTGCCTGCAGAGTTTGTGCTGAGGCTTCTGGCAGTTCTGTACGGCTGATACTACAGCTGTTCCTGTCCACGGAACTTCAGATTCAGAAGCTCTTCCCGGTTATTCTGCAGAAGATAAGCATATTCGGAACTGCTGCCAATGAGAATGTGAGGGAACTGGCTGTAGCTTTCCATCACTTCTGTGCATTTATACGCGGAAGACAGAGATACCTGCTCTGTCCGCCCGTCCAGCATTTCCCACCATACATAGAAGTTGACGCTTCGGCCGCTCCGCCGGGAGCCGGTATGTACCCAGATGATCTGGCTGTTGTCCAGAATCAGTTTATCCAGCTTGGCGCTGAAGGTCCACCTGTTCCCCACATAGACATGCTTTCCCCTCTTCTTAGCAGAGGCAAAATCACTTTCCAGAGCTTCCATGGTAACAGAAGGATTGGCAGCCAGGTATTCCTGGATCAGCTTTTTAGCAGAGTTCTTAAGGGTTTTGAACATAATCAGCAGTGCAATCAGGAGAAGGAATGCGCCGATGGCGGTGATACCATAAATGTTCATAAGGGTTTCGCCATGGATTCTTCCGTCGCTGATGTGGTATACCACAGGCTCGCTGGGAAATTCATAGTAATCAAGAGCGTATTCAAAGTATCCCAGATCTTCTCCTTCCAGTATTTCCAGAGAACCGGAGACAGTTACGCCTGTGGCGGGAAGCTCGTTTCCGCTGTACAGGGCATCAAGAAAATCGTCGGATTGGGCAAGCATTTCGTCATAGCGCTTGTGGGGAACCTCGATAGAGAGACAGATCCCCCGATCCTCATCCAGCACCAGCCAGGAAGAGCGGTCCTTCTTGGTTCCGGTGGAAACGCCGTTGACCTTGGTGGTTTTGGTGGTTTCCATATATTCGTCTACGGGATATTTCACTTCCCAGGTTACGTATTTCCCTGTCATTTCGTCCAGATCTGCGTCGCTCTTTAGGGGCCTGGGGCCCATCAGGGCAGTGATGCTGGACAGGCCTGCATGTGAGAGCATGAAAATTGATAAGGCTGCCACAACCAGAAACAGCCAGAGGGTGTCCATAATTTGTCCGATACGTAATTTTTTCAGCATAGTTTGAGTTTCTCCTATTTTAGTTCCGCAGTCCCCTGCGCCTGCCCCGGTATAAGAAGAATTTCCGTCCGTTAAAAACCGTCCGTAAATCCTTCTGGGGCAGTCTTCGGAGACTGCTGATAAACAAGATAGTTCCGCAGCAAAATTTTTTAACGCATAATGCTCTGGGCGCGGCCGCCCAGGCGCTTCCGGGCCAGGTTCAGGAAGCAGCCGGCGGCTGTCTCGGAGTCCCAGCCAAACTGTATGGTGGGCTGTTTCTTTTCTTCGTCGCCCTGATAGTACAAAAGGATTGAGTGGACTACGTAGTTGTAACGCACTTTTCCGGTGCGTATCTGGCCGGATTCGGTCTTGGAGCTTATTTTTCCGAGCCGGCTGGAGTCGATGAAGGTGATGGGCGCTCCCTCTAATCTTCGAAGGACGATCCAGTAACGGCTGCCAAGGATGGCATGGCAGAAGTTTTCTTTTCCCTGCTCGTGAACATTCCAGGAATCATCTGCCTCTAGAAGCTCCTGTATCACTGTTTCCCGTTCCGGCTCTAAGGGATAGAGACCCTCCAAGGTTTTGCCATAAATGTTCAGAATCCGATAGGGATTGAAGGCTGCCCCGGAACCCACAAGAAGGAGATAGCAGTAGAATTCTCCTATGCCCAGGAAGAGGGGAACCAGAGCGGTCAGGGTCTCCGAAATGGAGCGGCCGGTCGCTGTACCCAGAACAAAGGCGGCAGCTATCAGTCCTGCCAGGGTCAGAAAGGCAGACTGAGTCCGTCTGGCGCTTCCTTTGTGGCACCAGGGAGTCAGCCAGGAAAGCTGAGCTTTCAGGAAATGCCCCAGAGAAGTGCCGTGGTTTCCATTGATATAATCCTGGCTGGCTCCTTTTTTCAGTAATTGGAGGAGGGCAATCAGGAAAAACAAGAGATTCCATCCCATAACGACAATGCAGACCCGGATTTCCCAGCGGGGGATTCCCTGTACAGAAGCATTTTCCAGAACATACCATTGGGATTGGGCCAATGCCTGGCGGTTCATTTCTTCCGTTCCCTCGAACTCACTGCCGCTTACAGCCTTCAGAATGTCTTCTGTTTCATCGGAATCTGTGACGGACATCAGCGTTCCGGTTATGGTGACAGGTTCTAACGAGGATTCATTCATTTCATCGGATTCATTTGCCTTTTGGAGAAGCCGGTTGAGCTCACTGGTGTTATGAGAGGCAGTGACAATTTTCACAAATATCTGCCGCTCCCGGTCGTAGACTACATAGGCTGTCTGTCTGGCCCGGTCCGGATCGCCGGAGTAGTATTCTTCTGTGTAGGCAGTTACCGGATGGAAGACTTCATAAGATATGTAGGTGTTCTCTGCCTGGGAGAGCTGAGTGTCTCCCGTCAGTGCCGTGGGACCTGAGATCAGATCCAGCATGGGACTTCCGGCCAGAATACCGAGAAAGATCATAGAAGCCAGGGCAAGAATCAACATACTGATTTTCTGATAATGATTCATGATAAAAACCTCCTTCGTCTGTCAAATACCCTCAGTGTACATGCTGTTCCTGTCTGCTGAGGGTACTTTTAAGAATTATTATACTATTTTGGATGGGGGGAATCAATGAAACAATCACGAAATTTCCGGAGAAAAACTAAGAGAGTTATACCATAAAAAAGACATGAATCTGTTTGAAGCGTGGATGGGCATGGACAAAGGACGGAGCTGGTTTTTACGATTGAACCGGTCCGTGTTTTACTTCTTGCGGCGTTTCTTTATCTCCCATCGGTTCTTCTTGAACAGCATATATTCCCGCGCCTCCTCCTGATCTTTGGGAGGAAGGGATTTGTAGTTCATAAGCATACGTGCGTCGGCTCCGCTTAAGGAGAAGGGGATGCTTTTGGCAGCGTCGGTGGTGTATCCAAAGACAGGAGCGTCCGCTATCTGTTTACAGGTTAAATCTATGTAGAGCAGAAGATCCAACGGGATGTGATAGAGCTCTGCCAGACTGCATACAATTTCCAAACTGGGAATCTGCAGATTCCGCTCATATTTGGAATAGGTCTGGCGCTGTACATGGATATAACTGCTGACCGTTTCCTGCTTATATCCATTGGCTTCCCGCAATGCCTTTAAATTCTCTGCAAGCCGTAATTCATGCATCCCATGTTCCTCCCCGAATGATGGGTACATTATAACAGCTGGATAGGGTATTTCTTCTAAATGGAAGGAAATGGAGCAAAAAAGCGCAGAAATGTCATTAAATGATAACATATATGTCATCCTGAAAAGTGACAGATATGTCAGTTTAAAGAGTGACAAATATACAGCCCTGGGAATATATGGTATTACATATGGACGGGAGAGCCAAGAAGACTCCGGGCAGGAACTGCCGTCCCGCTGAAAGCGAGCCTAAGGAATCCGCAAGACTTTGCCTGGCTTCCTTAGGCTGACTTGATGAAAATCTTACTTCAGCAGAAGTTCTATGGGGCAGTGGTCGGAGCCTGAGATATCTGTGTGAATTTTGGCATCGGCCAGCTGCTGTGTGAGGCGTTCGGAGACAATAAAGTAGTCGATGCGCCAGCCGGCGTTCTTTTCTCTGGCCCGGAACCGGTAGGACCACCAGGAGTAGACGCCTTCCAGATCCGGGTAGAAATGGCGGAAGGTGTCTACAAAGCCAGATTCCAGCACATGGGTCATTTTGGCACGCTCCTCGTCGGTGAAGCCTGCATTTTTCCGGTTGGTCTTGGGATTCTTCAGATCAATCTCTTTATGGGCCACATTCAGATCTCCACAGTAGATGACGGGTTTTTTCTTATCAAGGCTCTGTACATAGTGGAGAAAATCATCCTCCCATTTCATGCGGTAATCCAATCTGGCAAGGCCGTCCTGGGAGTTGGGGGTGTAGACGGTTATCAGATAGAAGTCAGGAAATTCCAGGGTAATCACCCGTCCTTCATGGTCGTGCTCTTCTATGCCGATTCCGCAGGACACGGACAGGGGTTCCTTTTTGGTAAATACGGCTGTTCCGCTGTACCCTTTTTTCTCAGCATAATTCCAGTATTGTTGATAACCCGGCAGATCCAGGTTAATCTGTCCCTCCTGCAGTTTGGTTTCCTGCAGACAGAAGATATCGGCATCCAGTTTCTTAAAATCTTCTAAGAAATTTTTACCCACGCAGGCCCGCAGACCATTCACATTCCAAGAGATAAGCTTCATAAGTATCCTCCATTCCAGTTCCACAACAAAAGGTTTGCTTTTTCATTTTTTTTTACATATAATAAGCATAGATGTTCAGAATAGACAGGGCATTCGTGTAATTCTGGACAAGAACTGTTTTGATTATAGTTAGTTTGAGTCAGAAAGTAAAGGGGAAAGGATGAGGGAAATGGAAAAGGTATTTGATGTTACAGCCATCGGGGAGTTGTTGATTGATTTTACGGAGAACGGACTGAGCAGTCAGGGGAACCCGCTCCTGGAGGCCAATCCGGGGGGCGCGCCCTGTAATGTGCTGGCCATGCTGAATAATCTGGGCAAGAAGACGAGTTTTATCGGAAAAGTGGGGGATGATCAGTTCGGAAGAATGTTAAAGAACACCTTGGTGGAGCTTGGAATCGGAACAGGCAACCTTCTTTTAGATAAAGTGGTGCATACCACACTTGCCTTTGTACATACGGCAGAGGATGGAGACCGGGATTTCTCCTTCTACCGGAAGCCGGGGGCAGATATGATGCTGGAACCTTCCGAGGTGCAGGAGGAGCTGATTGCCGGAAGCCGGATTCTGCATTTTGGCACGCTTTCGCTGACGGATGAGCCGGTCCGCAGCGCTACACAGAAGGCTTTGGAGTATGCTAAGAAGCATGGGGTGATGGTAACCTTTGATCCCAATCTTCGCCCGCCTCTGTGGAACAATCTTCAGGAGGCCAAGGAACAGATCTGGTTCGGCCTGTCCAAATGTTCTGCAGTGAAGATGTCTGAGGAGGAGCTGGAGTTTATCACCGGAGAGAGAAGTCTGGACCGGGGCGTGGAGGCCGTGCAAAACCGCTTTGACATTCCTCTGATCTGTATTACCATGGGCAAGAAGGGAAGCAAAGCCTATCATGGAGATACAGCGGTGGAGAGGGCCGGTTTTGTGCAGGCACATACCATCGAGACCACGGGAGCGGGAGACACTTTTTGCGCCGGCATGCTGAATTATATTCTGGATCACGGTCTTGAGAATCTCACAGAGGAGAATCTTAAGGATATGCTGACCTTTGCCAACGGGGCTGCGTCGATTATCACCACCCGCAAGGGAGCTCTGCGTGTGATGCCGGCTGTGGAGGAAGTGCGCAGGCTGATAGACGGAAAATAATTGGAAATCAGGAATGCTCCCGGAAGCCTGGCGGCAGAATATGGCAGGAAGGACGGGAGCGTTCACGTGAAAAGATGAGGAGATAGAAATGAAGAAATTACTGGATCAGATTACGGAAGAGGCTGCCAAGGCCTTTGAAGCCTGCGGTTATGCAGGGGAGTATGGCAGGGTGACGCTGTCCAACCGGCCGGATCTCTGTGAATATCAGTGCAATGGAGGGCTGGCGGCTGCCAAGGTCTACCGCTGTGCGCCGATTCAGATTGCAGAAAAGGTTGTGGAGGAGCTGAAGAAGAGCTCTGTTTTTCAGGAAGCCGTGGCAGTGAATCCCGGTTTTATCAATCTGAAGCTGAGCCCGGATTTTGTGCAGGCGTATCTGCAGAAAATGGCGGAGGATGTCCGCCTTGGCTGTGACAAGGCAGAGAATCCCAAAACGATCATCATTGATTACGGCGGACCCAATGTGGCCAAGCCGCTTCATGTGGGGCATCTGCGCTCTGCCATCATTGGAGAGAGCGTCAAGAGACTGGGACGGTTTGCCGGACATAAGGTTATCGGCGATATTCATCTGGGAGACTGGGGTCTGCAGATGGGGCTGATTATCACGGAACTCAAGTACAGAAAACCGGATCTGGTGTATTTTGATGCGGGCTATACCGGGGAATACCCGAAGGAAGCACCCTTTACCATCTCAGAGCTGGAGGAGATTTATCCTGCGGCCAGCACCCGCTCCAAGGAGGATAAGGCCTACAAAGAGGAAGCTATGGAGGCAACCTATCTGGTTCAGCAGGGACACCGGGGTTATCAGGCAGTTCTTGAGCATATCCTTCAGGTGTCTGTGGCAGATCTGAAGAAGAATTATGCCAATCTGAATGTGGAATTCGATCTCTGGAAGGGCGAATCGGATGCCCAGCCCTATATTCCGGATCTGACAGCGATGCTTAAGGAGAAGGGGTATGCTTATGAGAGCGAGGGCGCGCTGGTAGTGGATGTAAAGGAGGAGACGGACACAAAAGAGGTGCCGCCCTGTATGATTCTCAAGTCTGACGGAGCTTCCCTCTATACAACAACGGATCTTGCCACGATTGTGGAGCGGATGAAGCTGTATCATCCCGACGAGATCATCTATGTGGTGGATAAGCGTCAGGAAATGCATTTTGTGCAGGTGTTCCGCTGCGCCCGGAAGACGGGACTGGTGGAGGATGATACCAGGCTTACGTTCTTAGGCTTTGGCACCATGAACGGTAAGGACGGAAAGGCCTTTAAGACCCGCGAAGGCGGGGTTATGCGTCTGGAGCATCTGATTGCGGATATCAATGAGGAGATGTATCGGAAGATAGCCGATAACCCGGAGATTGGGGAGGATGAAGCCAGGGAGACTGCCCGGATGGTGGGACTTTCCGCCATCAAATATGGGGATCTGTCCAATCAGGCCTCCAAGGACTATATCTTTGATATGGAGCGGTTTACTTCCTTTGAGGGAAATACAGGGCCGTATATTCTCTACACCATTGTGCGGATTAAGTCGATTCTGCATAAGTATCAGGCTATGGGCCTTGATCCGAAAGCCGGAAGGATCGGCGTGCCGGGCAATGAGACCCAGAAGGCGCTGATGCTGGAGCTGGCCGCATTTAACGCAGCGGTGGAAAATGCCTTTGAGGAGCTTGCTCCCCACAAAATTTGTGCTTATATATATGAGCTGGCCAATACCTTTAATAAGTTTTACCATGAGAACAAAATTCTTGGGGAGGAAAACCAGGAAGTGCGTGACAGCTTGATTGCCGTTTCACTGCTGACCATGCAGGTATTGGAAACCTGCATTGACATTCTGGGGTTTGAGGCGCCAAAACGGATGTAAGACGAAACCGGGGCACGGACATGGAGCCGGCAGGATAATTCTTCGATTAAGAAAGTTCTTCGATAAGAAAGCTGTGGGGCTGATGCTTTATTTTGCATCAGCCCCATGTTTTTCTGCATTTTTTATCCTTTACAACCAGAATGTCTGCCATTATATCCCGCTTGTTGCTGTAATTTGCGCTTTGTATTACCAGCGTACAGAACCGGCTTAGGCTGCCGCCATCTGTTTCACCTGGATAAAGGCCTTATTGACAGCGGGGACAGCCAGAAGAACCAGGGTAAGGCCTGCTTCGCATCCCAAGTAGCTGCCATTGTAGGCCAGTGAGTATACGGGGGCACTCATGCCTGTGCCCTCAGCGTAGGAGGCGAAGAATATGAGGCCGGACAGGAAGGCGAAGACGTAACGTCCCAGAACACCTGCAATGTAGCCTTTGATCAGGCCGTTTTTCTTGTTACAGAAGAGACCGGAGAGGCCCAGGGCTCCAAAAGCCAGCAGATAATCCGTGATCATTTGAGGCAGGCTCACGATATAAGGATCGGAGATCAGCTGCAGAAGACCATAGGCAAAGCCGGTCATAAGTCCGGTGCGCAGTCCGTACCAGTATCCGATACAGCAGATAAACAGCATGGAGAAGAGGGTTACGGATCCGCCCATAGGAGCTTCAAAAAGCTTGAGAAAGGACGTGATAGTACCCAGGGCCATGGCCGCAGCGGCAAAGACCAGAGGCTTGGTCTGTAAGTGTTTCTTTTTGCCCGTGAGATAACAGGCCAGAATCAGCAGACACAGAATCACGGCAATAAGGGCGCCGTAGCCCAGTCCGGTGAGGGTGTAGGAGGTTCCCCGTTCATCTACAACCTGATTTACAAAAAGTGACATAAAAAATCCTCCTTGCTATAGAAATTTTCACAGGAGGGGATACATAGAACAGCTTCCTTACGCCGGTATTAACCGGTTCAAGTATTGAGGGTCAGCGCACAAAAGCGCTTTCTCAGCCGCAGGCTCCCCTAGCATTAAAGCTATATGTGATTAATTTGACTATACTCTGTGAAAAGTGAGATGTCAAGGAAAAGATTTGTTGACTTTCTTCCGGTTGTGGTATAGTGTAACGTATGAAAACAGTTTGTACGTTTTGCTGTTTCGATTAGAAAATAAATGGAGTGCCGCGATCCCTATGATTAGATTACCGAAGAATAAAAAAATTATTATAATTCTCAGTGCGTTATGCTGTATCCTGATGGTGGTTTTCACCAAATACCAGAGGTCCAGGCGGCCTATGGATGTGATTCTTTTCATGGGTCAGAGCAATATGAGCGGAGCCAACGGGGATGCCTCTGCGGCCCCTGCGCTAACAAAAGGAGCAGGCTATGAGTACCGGGCAGTGACGGATCCGGCAGACCTTTATGTGCTTGAGGAGCCTTTTGGGGTAAATGAGCACCGGGAGGGAGCGCTGGATGACCGGGAGATTCTGGACCGGCTGGGCTCTCTGGTGACAGCTTTTGTCAATGCATACTATGAAAAGACAGGAACGCCGGTTGTGGCCATCTCTGCTTCCAGGGGCAGTTCTTCTCTGAACGGCTGGCTGAACAAGGGGCTTAAGGAGGATGCGGCCGCGCGGCTGGGCGGGGCGAAAGAATATATGGAAATGAAGCATATTCCGGTCCGGCATATTTACATGGTGTGGTTTCAGGGAGAGGCGGACGCGAATCTGAAGCTGACCACGGAGGAATACAAGGAGGGAATGTCCACGCTGGTTTCCTATATGGAGGAACAGGGCGTGGAGCAGTGCTTTGTGATTCAGATTGGGCAGGATGTGGAGGATCCGGATCATGGCCGGGAGATCCGAGCGGCGCAGCTGGAGATCTGTGAGGAGTCCAGACTGTGTACGCTGGCATCAGAGCTTCCGGCTGCCTTAAATGAAGCAGATATGAAGGACCAGGGGCGGGTGCATTTTACCCAGAAGGCGTTAAACCAGATTGGTACAGATGCCGGAAGCCGTGCGGGAGCCTGGGTACAGGCCTTAGAGGAAACGGAGAAGGAAGAGTGAGCGGACAGGGAATTATGGGAAAGATGTGGCGGCTTTTGTTCCCTCTTCTTCTTTATGAATGTCTGACGGTTTTCTATCCGGAGGTTTTGGGGCTTGTTACAGGAGGACGGCTTCTGGAGCCGTCATCTGCCATGTGGCTTCTGACCCTGGAAAATGTTCTGATGCTTCCCGTTTTCCGGCTCTTATACCGGCAGGATCGGAAGCGGCAGACCGGCGGGATTCCGGAGGGGAAACCTGGGCCGCAGAAACTTAAGATGGGTGCAGGAGATCTGCTGCTGACCATAGCGGGAGCCGTGTGTCTGTCCAGAGGGTTAAACTATCTTCTGGCACTGACGCCTCTGCCTTATTATTTTCCGGGATATCAGGCAGCAGCGTCGCAGATTATACAGTGTAGTCTCTGGTCCCAGATCTGCGCCAGTGTGGTGAGTGCCTCCCTGCTGGAGGAGCTTCTTGTGCGGGGGATTCTCTATGGAAGATTAAAGGAAATTCTCAAAAACCCCCGGACCGCAATGGCAGCCAGCGCTCTGGTATTCGGGCTGTACCATGGCAATGTGGTCCAGGGGCTGTATGCTTTTGTGATGGGCCTGTTTTTTGTCCAGGTCTATGAGGCAGGGGATTCTCTGCTTCCTGCGGTTCTGGCGCACATGGCGGCCAACAGCGCTTCGGTTCTGGCCGGACAGGTGAAGCTGGCAGGGGAGAATGCCGCCGGGAATCCGGCTGTTTATTATTGCATTACAGCGGTATTTCTGCTGGCAGGAGCCTGGTGCTGGCGGTACTTTGCGCGCAAATCTGAAGCAGGAAGATGAACGCTTTGTGTCAGACAGAACTGCTGTCTGATGGATTTACCGGAGGAACATGCGGATCAATTTCCCATAGAATTCCTGATAGGGCTGATAACGCATGGGAAGATCCATCCAGGTTTTCTTGTCAACGATGCTCTTGTAATGGGAGAAGGTGTCAAATCCGGCCTTTCCGTGGTAGGCTCCCATGCCGCTCTCTCCAAACCCGCCAAAGCCCATTTCGCTGGTGGCCAGGTGGATGATGGTGTCATTGATGCAGCCGCCGCCAAAGCTGCAGCGGGCAGTAACCTTACGGACCACAGACTTATCGGCGGTAAACAGATAGAGGGCCAGAGGATGGGCTCTTAAATTGATGGTTTGTATGGCATCCTCCAGGGAAGCATAGGTGAGAACGGGCAGAACCGGCCCGAAAATCTCTTCCTGCATACAGGGATCCTCCCAAGTGACGGCATCCAGGATCGTAGGCTCGATTTTCAGAGTCTTCGGATCGGAGCCGCCGCCGCAGACGGTTTTTGCAGAGTCGATCAGTCCGCAGACACGATTGAAATGCTTTTCGTTGATGATTTTCCCATAGCCGCTGCTGGTCAGGGGGGCGCTGCCGTACTGCCTGCAGATCTGTTTTTTCAGCTCTTCAATCAGGGGTTCTCTGACAGAAGGATCGCAGAGAATATAGTCCGGGGCCACACAGGTCTGTCCGCAGTTTAAAAACTTTCCAAAGACAATCCGTTTTGCCGCCAGCTTGAGATTGGCGGTTTTTTCTACGATACAGGGACTTTTCCCGCCCAGCTCCAGCGTAACGGGGGTTAAGTGCTCCGCGGCTTTTTTCATGACCTGACGGCCTACAGCCTGGCTTCCGGTGAAGAAAATGTAATCAAAATGCTCGTTCAGAAGACAGGTGTTTTCTGAGCGCCCGCCGGTGACCACTGCCACATGGGCGGGGTCAAAGCACTGGGAAATCAGCTTTTCTATAAGGGCGCTGGTGCAGGGGGAATAGGCGCTGGGCTTCAGGATCACGGTATTTCCGGCAGCCAGGGCATCCACCAGAGGCTCCATGGTCAGAAGAAAGGGATAGTTCCAGGGGCTCATAATCAGGACAACGCCGTAGGGAGAGGGCTTTCTGAAGCTTCGGGAATGAAACTGCGCCAGGGGCGTAAGGACTCGTTTTTCTCTGAAAAAGGAACGCAGATGGCGCTCCATATAGGTGATTTCACTCAGGGTCAGTCCTGTCTCACACATATAGCTTTCAAAACTGCTCTTTCCCAGATCCTCCTTGATGGCCTGATGGATTTGGGATTCATTTGCTTTTATGAGGGATTTCAGTTTTCTCAGCCCATTCAGCCGGGCGTCCGGGGACAGCAGAGCGCCGGAGAGGAAGTACTGGCGCTGTCTGGTTACAAGCTGTTTGATTTCTGCTTCGTTCATAGGGGAGTGCTCCTTTCCATCAGATTCCGGTAAAATACTTCCAATTCCGAGGCATCCATCAGAACCGGCACCGGGTACAGGGGATTGGCCTCCCTGTCAGCATAGTGGGAGAGCTTGGGAATATCTTCCTCTTGTATCTGGGGGATGGTGTCTCCGATGCAGAAACGTTTCTTCATCTCCCGGATGGCCTGGATAAAGGCTTTTGCCGCTTCCTCGTGGGGCGTGTCTTTTTGGGCCGTATGCGCTTCGATGGCCAGATCGTGTAGCTTTCGGTAGATGGAAGAGCCGTAGGCGTCCAGTACCGTGGGAAGCAGAACCGCATTGGCAAATCCGTGGGGCACATTGTATTGGCCGCCCAGGGAATGGGCGACTGCATGGACATAGCCTACGTAGGATTTTGTGAAGGCGCAGCCTGCATAAAAGGAGGCCTTCAGCATGTTCTTCCGGGCTTCCAGATTCTGTCCGTCCATATAAGCCGTGTCCAGATTCTCAAAGATCAGCCGGACTGCTTTTTTGGCGTCTCTTCGGGTATCCGGCATGGTGGAGCGGCCGATGTAGGCTTCCACTGCATGGGTCAGGGCATCAAGGCCGGTAGCAGCCGTGAGGGAGGGCGGCAGACTCAAAGTGACCTTCGGATCCAGCACAGCGTAGCGGGGGATCAGGGGAAAGTCATTGATGGCGTACTTGTGCCGGGTCTGGGCGTCTGTGATTACGGCGGCCAGGGTTGTCTCGCTTCCGGTTCCGGCTGTGGTGGGAACGGCAATCAGGAGCGGCAGCCGTTTATGTACCTTGAGAATTCCCTTCATTTTGGCCAGAGACTGACGGGGCTTTACCGCCCTGGCGCCTACCGCCTTGGCACAGTCCATACTGGATCCGCCGCCAAAGCCGATGATGGCATCGCAGCTGTTTTCGTGGTACAGCTTAAGAGCCTCGTACACATTGTCTGTGGTGGGGTTGGCCGAGGTTTTGTCATAGACGTGATAGAAAATACCGGCTTTGGCCAGGGAGTGTTCCAGGCGGTCTGTGAGACCGAGCTTTCGGACACCGGCATCTGTGATGATCAGCACCCGGCTGCAGTGATGCTTTTCAATAATTTCGGGGAGGGCCTTTACGCTGCCTGCCAGTCTGGGCTTCCGATAGGGGAGAAAGGGCAGAGCAAGCTTAAAAACCGTTTGAAAGGTCCGACAGTAAAGTTTTCTTGCCTGATTCATGGTTTTCATCCTTTCTGTAGTCAAAAATTAAGAAGGATCCAGGACTTTTGATTTACGTTGCTAAAGCAATGAAGCCTTGGGGCCGGGTCTTATTTTACACAAAAACAGAGAAACAGTCAAACCATTTCTGCAGTGTAAGTGTCTGGGAGATTTCCGGAAAATAAACTTTTATCGACGAATTTCCTTTTGTGTGCTATGATAAGGAAAGTATGACTGCAGACAGGAGAAAGGAGTATTTTCTATGAGAGATACATCAGAAAATAAGCCTGAAACATATATGAATGTGGGGCTTTTAGCCCATGTTGACGCCGGAAAGACAACGCTGGCGGAGGCTTTGCTTTTTCAATCGGGCAGTATCCGCAATCTGGGACGGGTGGACCATGGGACAGCCAGTCTGGATACCTATGAGCTGGAGCGGTCCAGAGGGATCACCATATTTTCCAAGCAGGCCAGGCTCACATGGGGCGGCCGCAGAATCACCCTTTTGGATACGCCGGGCCATGTGGACTTTTCGGCGGAGATGGAGCGGACCCTGCAGATATTAGACTGCGCGGTGCTGATTATCAGCGGGGCGGCCGGAGTACAGGGGCATGTGCGGACTCTGTGGCGGCTGCTGGAGCGCTATGAGGTGCCGGTGTTTCTTTTTGTCAATAAGATGGATCAGGAAGGGACTGACCGGCAGAGACTTTTGGCGGAATTGAAGGAGAAGCTGGACGAGCGGTGCGTGGATATTTCTCCCAAAAGACCGGCGCAGGAATTGTGGGAGGAGCTGGCGCTCTGCCATGAGGGGCTTTTGGAAGCTTATCTGGAACAGGGGGCTCTGGGAGAGAAAGAAATTGCCAGGTATATAAGAAAAAGAGCAGTTTTTCCCTGCTGCTTTGGTTCAGCCCTCAAACTTCAGGGTGTGGAGGAACTGCTTCAGGGACTGGCCTGTCTGGGACCGGCTCCCGTTTATCCTTTGGAATTTGGTGCAAGGGTTTACAAGATCAGCCGTGACAGCCAGGGAAACCGGCTGACCCATCTGAAAGTAACCGGCGGCAGCCTGAAGGTTAAGACTCCCTTAAGAGGAACCGCCGCCGGGGAAGCGTGGGAGGAAAAAGTCGATCAGATCCGGCTTTATTTTGGTGAAAGCTTTGAGGCGGTACAGGAGGCTGACGCCGGAATGGTCTGTGCAGTGACAGGCCTGACCCGGACAAGGGCCGGGGATGGTCTGGGGAATGAAAGAAAAGGATGGGATCCTGTGCTGGAACCGGTTCTCACCTATCAGATTCTGCTCCCCCCTGACTGTGATGTCCATGGCATGCTGCGAAAGCTGCGGATGCTGGAGGAGGAGCTGCCGGAACTGCATGTGGTCTGGAAGGATGCCTTAGGGGAAATCCATGTACAGGTTATGGGAGCAGTTCAGCTGGAGATTCTGAAAAGCCTGATTAAGGAGCGTTTCCAAGTGACGGTGGAATTTGGTCCGGGCAGTATTATTTATAAGGAAACCATTGCGTCCACAGTGGAAGGCGTGGGGCACTTTGAGCCGCTCCGGCATTATGCGGAGGTTCATCTGCTGCTGGAGCCGGGAGAACCGGGGAGCGGTGTGGAGCTTAAGAGCAGCTGCAGCGAGGATGTATTGGATCGGAACTGGCAGCGGCTGATTCTTACGCACCTGGCAGAGCGGAAACATCCGGGGGTTCTCTTAGGAGCAGAGCTTACGGATGTGAAGATTACTCTGGCGTCGGGAAAGGCCCACCTCAAGCACACGGAGGGCGGGGATTTCCGGCAGGCTTCTTACCGGGCGGTCCGCCAGGGACTCTGCCAGGCAGAAAATGTCCTCCTGGAGCCCTTTTATGAATTCCGGCTGGAGGTTCCCCCGGATAAGGTAGGAAGAGCCATGGCAGATATTCAGAAGATGGCGGGAACCTTCTCGGAACCGGAGCAGGAGGGAGAGATGACAGTCCTCACAGGGACGGCGCCGGTTTCAGCTATGGGAGCATATCAGGCGGAGGTTCACGCCTATACACGGGGGATGGGCCGCCTGTTCTGCAGCCTCACGGGGTATGGGCCCTGTCACAATGCAGAGGAAATAGCTGCGGCATCTGGTTACGATCCAGAACAGGATGCAGAGAATCCGGCCGGATCTATTTTCTGTGCCCATGGAGCAGGATTCTATGTGCCCTGGAATCAGGTGCCGGACTATATGCATCTGGAGAGTGTCAGAAAGCCGGCTGGTTCTCTGTCTGCCGGGAAGGGTGCTGCCATCCGGCGGGAATCTTCTGTGGAATGGGCAGATCCCAAGGAGCTGGAAGAGATTTTTGTGCGGACCTACGGCCCTATCCGCAGGGACAGGCAGGGGATAGGAAGGGTGGAACGAAGCTTCCGGCAGGAGATGGAGCCCCAAAGACCGGTGCAGAAGAAGAATTCCAGGAAGCAGGGAAACGAGTATCTTCTGGTGGACGGCTATAATATTATCTTCTCCTGGGCGGATCTGAAGGAACTGGCGGAGGCCAATCTGGAGGCGGCCAGAGGAAAGCTCCAGGATATTCTCTGCAATTATCAGGGGTATCGGAACAATACCGTAATTTTGGTTTTTGACGCTTACCGGGTAGAGGGAAACAGAGGCTCTATTTCCAGATACCGCAATATCCATGTGGTGTATACCAGGGAGGCGGAGACAGCGGACCAGTATATAGAGAAGACGGCCCATGAGCTTGGACGGCAGTATGAGGTGACTGTGGCGACCTCTGATGCTCTGGAACAGGTGATTATCATGGGACAGGGGGCAAAACGGATGTCGGCCCAGGATCTTCTGGAAGAGATTGAAACTATGAATGCCGAGATCCGGGACAGCTTTTTATCCGGGTATACCAAAGATAAGCAGTACCTTCTGGAGCATCTGCCAAAGGAGCTGGCAGAGTTTATGGAAGAGGTGCGGCTTGGAAGGCGGAAGATAGAGGATTTGAGACAAGAATAATAATACAAGGAGAGTTTACATCATATGAACAAGAAAGAAGTATCGGAGATTAAAAAGCAGTTCACACCGGAAAACTGCGCGCTTACCCGTTTGTGCGGCTGCTATGTGGACGGGGAGAAGAATAAGAAAACCGAAATGCAGGAGGCCTTTTTGTCTCTGCCGGAGGAGGAGGCTTTTAAGTATTTTGAGATTTTCCGCAAGTCCCTTTCGGGAACCATTGGGAAGAATCTTCTGAATCTGGAATTTCCCCTGGATACAGAGATGTCCGGCGGGACGCAGGAGTTCCTGATGAGGCTGAAAAACAGCCGTCTACAGGAAGAAGCGCTGGTTGAGGCTTTTTACGACCGGGTGATCGAAACCTTTCCCTACGGGGAAAATTATCTGATTCTGCTGGTCCACGGAGCCTATGATATTCCGGGGCGGTCTTCGGATAACGAGGAGCTTTTTGACGCCTCAGATGAGGTCTATGAATATCTGCTCTGTACCATCTGCCCGGTAAAACTGTCCAAAGCGGGTTTGAGCTACGATGCGGAGGACAACCGCTTCGGAGCACGTACCAGAGACTGGCTGGTGGAACTTCCTATGGCGGGCTTTCTCTTCCCGGCCTTCCAGGATCGGAGTACGGATCTTCACAGCATGCTGTATTACTCCAAAAATCCGGAGGAGCTGAATGAAATGTTTGCAGAAGGGATGTTTGGCTGTCCCGTGCCTATGTCCGCCGGAGGACAGAAGGAGACCTTTAACGCCATTATTGAGGAGACTCTGGGAGAGGACTGTGCCTATGAGGTGGTCCGCAATATCCATGAAAAGCTTCAGGAGCTGGTGGAAGAGCGGAAGGACGAGCCGGAACCGGTAACCCTGGATAAGACAGAGGTAAAGCATGTCCTGGCGGCCAGCGGCGTGGAGCCGGAAAAACTGGAGGTGCTGGAAGAGCATTATAAGTCTGCCGCCGGAGAACAGACGGAATTTCTTGCCGCCAATGTGATGAATACCCGGAAATTTGAGATCAAGGCGCCGGACGTGGTGATTCAGGTAAATCCGGAACGGGCGGATCTGGTGGAAATCCGGATGATTGACGGGCGGCAGTGCCTGGTAATCCGCGTGGATGACGGCGTGGAGGTCAATGGGATTCTGGTAAGGACCCTGGAAAAAGGAAAGACAGAG
>CATJHO010000068.1 GCA_949740535.1 uncultured Lachnospiraceae bacterium | reverse complement strand
TTTTAGTTGCCCTGCCTTCCATTTAATGCTATAATACCCAAAAAGCCAATATTTTGGAGGAAATTACAAAAATGAGAACCTATCTGGTCACAGGCGGAGCCGGTTTCATCGGTTCCAACTATATTCACTATATGTTCCGCAAATATGGAGACAGCATCCGCATCATCAATGTGGACGCCCTTACTTATGCGGGGAATCTGGAAAACTTAAAAGATGTGGAGAATCAGGACAACTATACCTTTGTCCGGGCGGACATCCGGGATCGGGAGGCCGTTGCGCAGATTTTTGCAGAAAATGATATTGATCGGGTGGTGCATTTCGCAGCGGAGAGCCATGTGGACCGCAGTATCCGCAATCCGGAGATTTTTGTGGAGACCAATGTGCTGGGAACCCTGGTGATGCTGAATGCTGCCAAGAAGGCTTGGGAGCTTCCCGACGGGACATACCAGCCGGACAAGCGTTTTCTGTATGTATCCACGGACGAGGTGTATGGATCTTTGGAAGAAGGGGATACCTATTTTTATGAGACAACCCCCTTTGCCCCCCACAGCCCCTACTCGGCCAGCAAGGCTTCCGGTGATATGCTGACGAAAGCTTACTGGGATACCTATAAGTTCCCTGTGAATATCACAAGCTGCAGTAACAACTATGGGCCCTATCAGTTTCCGGAGAAGCTGATTCCCCTGATTATCAACAACGCTCTGCAGGGAAAGAAGCTTCCGGTTTACGGCGACGGAAAGAATGTCCGCGACTGGCTCTATGTGGACGACCATGCCAAAGCGATTGATATGGTACAGGAGAAGGGACGCCTGGGCGAGCGCTATAATATCGGCGGCCACAATGAGAAGCAGAACATCGAGATTGTCAATATCATCCTTGAGACCCTGCAGGAAATGCTTCCGGAGGGAGATCCCAGAAAGGCGCTGGTAAGTAAGGATCTGATCACCTATGTGGAAGACCGCAAAGGCCACGACCGCCGTTACGCAATCGCTCCGGACAAGATCAAGGAAGAGATTGGCTGGTATCCGGAGACCATGTTCAAAGAGGGAATCCGTCTCACCATTCAGTGGTTCTTTGAGCACGAGGACTGGATGAAGAATGTGACCAGCGGTGATTACCAGAAGTATTACGAGGAAATGTATCAGACAAAATAAAAAGAAACAGGGACAGGCACAGGAGAGGAGCCTGTCCCTCACGCGCGTTAAAAAACGGCGGTTTGAGGTGCGGCTTTACCCTTTAGTGCTGTCGCGCAACGACTATAATTAGGAGGTTTTATTTTATGAAGGGAATTATTCTGGCAGGCGGAGCCGGAACCAGACTTTATCCGCTGACAAAAGCAATATCAAAGCAGATTATGCCGGTATATGATAAACCTATGATCTACTATCCTCTATCTACCTTGATGCTGGCAGGCATTCGGGAGGTGCTGATTATCTCCACACCCCGGGATTTGCCTGTGTTCGAGGAACTGCTGGGAGATGGATCTCAGCTTGGTATGGAGATGCACTATGCCATACAGGAATACCCCAGAGGACTGGCAGACGCCTTTATCATTGGAGAAAAATTCATTGGAACTGATCATGTAGCGCTGGTTTTGGGAGATAATATCTTCTATGGGCAAAGCTTTTCAAAGGTTCTGAGAGTTGCTGCCGCCCGGACAGAAGGTGCCACTATATTTGGATATTATGTAAAAGATCCGAGAGAATACGGTGTTGTGGCCTTCAATAAGGAGGGAAAAGCTCTCTCTATCGAAGAAAAGCCGGTGAATCCCAAGTCAAATTATGCGGTGCCGGGTCTCTATTTCTATGATAATGATGTAGTAGAGATAGCCAAAAACGTAAAACCGTCCACAAGAGGTGAAATTGAGATTACCAGTGTCAATAATGAATACCTTCGCCGCGGCACGCTTCATGTGGAAACATTGGGCAGGGGCTTTGCATGGCTGGATACCGGAAATCATGATGCGCTTCTGGATGCCGCCGATTTCGTGGCTGCTTTTCAGAAACGTCAGGGGCTTTATATCTCCTGTATAGAGGAGATTGCCTACAAACAGGGCTTCATAAATAAGGATCAGCTCTTAAAACTGGCTGCTCCCTTGATGAAAACGGCCTACGGCCAATATCTGACTGATGTGGCCAACGGCCTGTAAAATTAAGAAAACTGACATATAAACAACCTAATAAAAACATTGTGCGGATAATCCGTCTTAGATTAATCCAAGGGAGAAAACAGACAATGTCCAAAATAACAGTAGAAACCTGCCCTATTGAGGGACTGAAAATTATAACCCCGTCCGTTTTCGGCGATGAACGAGGCTATTTTATGGAAACCTACAACTATAATGACTTTAAGGAAGCCGGGATTGATATGGAGTTCGTTCAGGACAACCAGTCTGCTTCAAAAAAAGGAGTGTTACGGGGATTGCACTTTCAGATTAATCATCCCCAGGATAAAATTGTCCGGGTGATCAGCGGAGAAGTTTTTGACGTAGCTGTAGATCTCAGGGAAGGCTCTCCCTCCTACGGGCAGTGGTACGGCGTTATCTTGTCAGCAGAGAACAAAAAGCAATTCTTTATCCCTAAGAATTTTGCCCACGGTTTTCTTGTTCTGTCCGATTCTGCAGAGTTTGCCTACAAATGCACCGACTTTTACCATGCCAATGATGAG
>CATJHO010000067.1 GCA_949740535.1 uncultured Lachnospiraceae bacterium | reverse complement strand
CGCAGTCGTAGCGGTGGCTACGGCGAGGCTTGGGGAGTAGTGCTATCAGGAAAATAGGCAAGTCAAACTGCCAATAACTTAATATTCGTTGTACTAGTACAAGGAAAATTAAGTTTTAGATCGTTTTCCTGGTACTGGTTTGAGATTGGTTTGTTAAGAGGCGTAAGCTGTATGAAAGAGGGATGCCCTGTGAGATGGGGCGTCCTTCTTTTGTTACTTTATTTGTGTTCTCTCTCTTGTCAAGAGAGGGTAATTGACTTTAATTCATTGAGATTTTTGATTTCCGCTGGGGCTTTGATTTTCTATTTACAATTCCTGGTTTATCTGTCAGTTGTTTTTTGCTTCTTTACCCATTTATTAAAAAGCTTATTGATATTACAACAAAAATATTGTATCTTATAGAACAAGAAAGGGATTAGAAAGAATAAAAAGGACTTTTATAGAAGTGCCGATATTTACCAACAGATGGAAGGCGTCAGGCTTGACGGATGAAAATCTAAGAGAATTGGAAAATCATATTTTTTACAGAATCCGAAGGCCAGTGATGCTGCCCAGAGAACGGGCGGTATAAGAAAGATCCGCATTTCTGTGGATAACACAGGAAAACATAAAGGAAGATATGCCGGCGCCGGCATTTACTGCTTATGACAAAGAGAAGGAACTGATTGATGAAATCATCCGTCTGCGAAAAGCACAGAAAATATCTCAGAGCCATCTGGCAAAGCTGACAGGGAATAAGCAGCAGGCGGTTTCCCGCATAGAGAATAAGGAGTACAGTCCATTTTTGAAGCTGTTTTACAGTATGGTCAAAGCTTTGGGATATGATTTGAAGATTGTGAAGGCATGAGAAGTTATAATTTGAGCAGATATTGTCATTTTGAAACCGGGAGAATGGAAGAGAAATCAACAAGGAGAGTAAGTTTAAAACAAAAAAGTTTTACGTAAACAGGCAGTATTACTTGAACTTAATGGATTAAGTTTAGAAGAGGAGGATTAAGGAAGTTTGAATCTAACAGCTATAATAGTCACAATAGCAATAGGTAGCATTTTGGCAGGAACAAATATTTTGTACATAAATGCAATTTTGGCATGTAAAGTAGAAACAACAGGAACTTTTGTAAAATATAATGCCATACATGGCAGCTATGGGACTGCTTATGAGCCTGTTTTCCGATATTATATAAACGGAGAAGAATTCCAGGGCCGCTGTTTGAACAGGATGAGCTTGTCAAATATCGAAAAACAATTCGCTGCTTATGAGACTTATACAATCTATGTAAATAATAAAAAGCCGGGTTTTTTCATTGTATACCGCAAAGTGCCAATTCAAAATATGATTGGTATATTGATTGGAATTATATTTTTAGCAGGAGTTTGTTTTATAATCTAACAAGGAGAGGGAAGAATGAAAATCACTATAATACACGGCCAAAGTCATAAGGGCTCCACCTATCACATTGCAAGAATGCTTGCGGAAAAGCTGGAGGGCGGTATCACGGAATTTTTTCTGCCAAGGGATTTCGGGGCTTTCTGTATCGG
>CATJHO010000066.1 GCA_949740535.1 uncultured Lachnospiraceae bacterium | reverse complement strand
TTATTCTATGGATGAACTTTTGTCCGAACCTTTTACAGTCATCACGCCGGACAGTAAAAATCCGTACAAACAGATGTATGTGGCAAATTAAAAAAGCAGACACGCAGATACCTCTGCGTGGAGATCGGGACATGGTTCTGGCAAACCTGCTCGAAAAAACAGCTTCCGCTTACAGGTACCCCTGCTCTTTCAGAAACAGATAAATTCCATCCTTCCTGGAAGCCTCACAGACAAAATCCGCCGCTTTCTGAAGCTCCGGCGAACCCTTGTCATCCTTTACCGCCACGCCTTTCTCTGCCGCCAGAATCATTTCCCGATCATTTTCCTGATCCCCGAAGCACATAAATTCATCTGCGCCAAAACCCCAGTGTTCCATCAGAGCATGAATTCCCTTAAGCTTCGAGGTCCCGGCCGGAGCAATATCAAAGGATGTGGTGGGACATGGATCAATCTCAACATCCACCTTCTCAAGAAGCTCTGCAAAGTCAAAATCCATCCGCTGAAAAGCATCAATTTTCATAACGCCCTCTCCTGTCCATTTTCTTACCGGCGGAAGGGGTTCTTTGTAATATTCATTGGCAGTATCCACATACTCATTCACCCAGTTAGCGATAAAATTCTCTTTTCCTGTCTCAAAAAGCAGTGTCATGTGTTCCTTCTCAGCGAAGGCGAGAATCTCCCTTAAAACTTCTTCCGGAAAGGTCTCCTTAAAAATGCATTCATAGGAGCTGTCAAACACACAGGTGCCGTTGCTTAAAACAAAGGCATCAAACAGATCCCGGTTCAGTTCTTTGATGGAACACAGATTGGTCAGATCTCTTCCCGTGGCAATTGCCGTCTTGTATCCCTTCTCCTTCAGGCCTCTGACAGCCTTATATGCAGACTCTGGTATAGTATGAGTCACGGAATCAATTAAGGTTCCGTCTATATCGAAAAAAACTGCCCTGATCATGGAAACACCCTCCTCTTAAATCCCTTCAGAAACTTCTTCCTGCCCGGAAGGATCCGTGTAAGTAAAATGCACAACCTGATTCTTCCCTGTATCCAAAGCAGCCTGTACCAGCTCCACTGCATGCGCCGCTCCGTCCCGCAGCATAACACACTCCAGCAGCATCCCCACATTGGTCCCGCTCATCACCTCTATCCGCTTCTCACTGTCCATGCTCATCCTGGCTGCCGTCTGGAAGGGCGTGCCTCCAATCAAATCCGAAAACACGATCACTTCCTCACAGCCAGACAGACGTTCCATCGCAGAGGTAAGCTTTTCCTTCAAATCTTCACCCGAATCTTCCTTAAGAAAATCCACTGTCTCATAGTTCTCCTGCGGCCCGGCAATCAGCCTTACAGAACTGCTGATACCATCTGCAAAATTTCCGTGTCCTGTCACAATGATTCCAATCATTTTTTTCCATCCTTTCCTTTTGTTATTCTGTCCTTAATAAAGCCTTGGTACATCCTTAAAAAGGGAGACGCCTGATAGAGACATCCCCCTTTCAACTGCCGGACCTTCCCTCAATGCAGGCTTTCAGCTCCTCTGCAGTCTTATCTTTTGCCGTCCGCCCAATATACAGTTCATTATATCATATATTTCCGGTCATTGGGCGTGATCTGGATATATACCTCCAATCCCAGCTCCTTTAATCGGTCAAAACAGGCCGTGTCCTCCTCGTCCACATAAACGTGGGCTTCATGGAATACCCGTTTTCCTCCGCTCTGATGCATATTTCCAATGTTGCAGGAGGTTATAGGCACGCCGTTTTTCACCAGCTCCTCAATGATAAAAGGAGTCTTGGCCACAAGGAATATTTTCTGGGAGGGAGATGCCTTTCCGATAACATCAATCGTTTTCTGTACGGAAAAGAAGCGGATCTGCGCCCCTACTGCGTCAGCTGTCATCTTCATAATAGACTGCTGAAGGGGATCCTGGCTTACCTCATCATCCACCACCAGGATCAAATTGGCTCCGCTGGCTGTCACCCAGACATTCCCCACCTGTCCGTGGACCAGCCGGTTATCTACTCTGGTAAACACAATGTTTATCTTTGACATCTTCCATCACACTCCTACATCCACCCAATCAGGGCCATCAGAATTGAAAACAGAATAATTCCCAGAATCAGAACCACGATGCTGACTTTTTTCTTTTTGAAAATATAGTAAAGCAGTCCTACAAAGAGCGCCGGCAGCAGGTTTGGCATCACTGAGTCAAAAATCGACTGTACGCCTACGGTTCCAAACAAAGACAGCTCTTCCGGAAACGCAAAGGAAACATAGCTTGGCACCATTGCGCCTACAACCATCACGCCCAGAATGCCTGCCGCCCTGGTCAGAGCCTTTGCATTCGCTGTCAGCATGGTAATGGCATTGCTTCCCAGCCGGTATCCGGCTTTCACGAACAGAACGCTGGACAGGGACATTAACACCCAGAATGCAAAGAAAAACAGGGGCCCTAATACCAGGTGCTGGCTGCTTAAGGAGGCGGCAATGGAGCCGCTGATGGGAAGCAGGGTAAACCAGAAAATGGCATCGCCGATTCCTGCCAGGGAACCGAAGAGACCGGTCTTCAGACTCCGAATCAAATGCCGGTCATTGCCGCCCTCTTCCATGGAAAGCACCAGGCCCATCAGGAAAGAAGCTGCATGCTGTTCAGTATTGATGAAATCCAGACCATAGGTACTGATTGCTTCCGCCACCTCTTTATTGCCTTTTCCGTAGATCTTCTCCAATCCCGGAATCATACACCAGCCAAAGCTTCCGGCCTGCATTTTCTCAAAATTAAAACCGGTCTGGTACATAATGGAGCGCAGGCCCAATTTGGTAACATCTTTTTCCGTTAATTGATTTCTAGATTCCTTCGCCATCGTTTTCCCCTCCTTCTGCTGCTGTGTCGTCTTTTCTTCTCATAAAATCAATACCTGCCAGCGCAATTGCAGCTAAGGCAACCGGAAGTACGTTACCCAGAGACAAGATGCTCATCATCAAAAATCCAATGATCAGATAGGGCACATTTTCTTTTCTCAGCATTACCTTCAAAAGCAGCGCAAGTCCAAGGCCGGGAAGCAGTCCTCCTGCGATCTCGAAGCCATGGGATACGAACTCCGGGAAAGAATTTACGAAATTCGACAGAATATCCTGAAGCGCGTATACGGACAGGAAGGCCACCAGGGCGTACAGCAGAGTCAGAATCAGTTCCGGCAGAAACACATAAAATTTGTATTTCTTCATATCATTTGCCAGCGCCGCCGCTTCCAGTTTCGGATTGAATCCGGAAAACAGAGACTGGCAGGCAATCACAATCCACTGCATCAGCAGTGCAAAGGGCAGGCTTAAGCCCAGAGCCGCTTCCGCGCTGATCCCATTCTTATACGCCAGCACTACAGTCATCACGCCGGCCAGCAGAGCATTTGGCGGCACCGTTCCGCCCACGGTAGTAAGACCCAGATAAGAAAGCTCTGCGATAGCGCCTGCCTCCAGGCCCAATTTCATATCCCCCAGAACCAGTCCCGTGACAAAGCTGGTAATGATGGGATGGAATACAAAAAACCGCTCCCATCTGGCGTCCCAGGCAAACACAAAGACAATCAAAGTCAGAAGCAGCCCCTGTAACAGTGTAATACTCATGAAATTCTCCCTCCTTTAAAAAGTAACCGTCGTTTTTGATAATCCGATGGGCTCATCCGGATTGTACCCTCTGGCAATGGAAAGCAGACAGGAAAACAGCTGTGAGAAAACGGTTAAAGCGAAGACCCCCGAAACGCCTTCCGCCTCCTCTGGCAGCAGGACCGCCGCATTTCCAAGTGCCGTATACTTCTCTTTATTGGTAACAACCAGCGTGCTGATCCGAAAATCCTTTTGTAATTTTTCTATCAGTTGAATGGTACTGCTATCCGTCCGCTCATCCGTCAGGAAAAAGAGTACCGGAGTAAACCGCTGAGTGGTTGCGATCGGTCCGTGGGGATAATCGCAGGAGGAGTAAGCCTTTGCGTTGGTATAGCTTGCCTCCATAATCTTAAGCTCCGTCTCATGGGCCACTGCAAAACCAAATCCTCTGGCCAGAATCAGAATGTCCTGGGTATTGCGGAACAGAGGAACAGCCTCCTTTACCTGCGTCTCTATTTCCGGCTTCAGACAGGCGGAAATCATCTTTGGCGCATTCTTCAGCGCTTTTAACAATTCCTCGTCCCCGCTTAAATGCGCCGCGAGCATCAGAGTCAGAACCGTCTGGGACATATAAGACTTTGCCGCCGTAAAGCTCGTCTCTTTCCCGCACTCACAGTTTATGTAATAGTTTCCCACATTACGCATAAGACATTCCCGTTCGTTCGTAATGGATACGGCGATTCCTCCTTCGTCCTGGCATTTTTTCAATACCGTATAGACATCCTTCGCCTCCCCGCACTGCGAAATTCCTATGGCCAAAGCATCACTCAAATCAATCTTTCCATTCATATGGGTAATCACTGAGGGTGAGGACAGAGATGCCGTCATATCCGTATATATTTCAAAGGCATACTTTCCTACAATTAAGGCATGTTCGCTGGATCCTCTTCCTGTCAGAACGACCTTCTTAATCTTCCTTTCTTTTACCGCCCTGCAGATCTCTTGAATCTTTGCCTCATTCTCCTCCATCACATGGGCAATGATCTGCGGCTGGTCATGCACCTCCCTCCACATATTTGATTTACTTACATCATAGTCAAACATTTTATCCCTCCTTTTATAACTTTGTAATTACATAATTATATTATAATAATATAAATCAGTTGTCAAGATAGATTTCATTGTCTATAACTGCCAATTCCTGCTTGTTATCTGCCAGCCGGTTTTCAGCAGTTGTTCCAAGAGAGGATACCTTCAGTTGACAAGGGCTTAAACCCTTCAATTATGTTATTTCGGTGTACAGCAGGCATTACATTCCGGTAGAATCTTTTGAAATGTATCTTGCCACACAGGAAAGAAAATCTGACTCATTCAAAAAGTCCCGGAGAAACCTTTTCAGGCTTCATCCGGGACTTCTGCATTTATCTTAATCTGGAATTTAATATCCGCCGGCCTGTCCCTGATTAATCATGGACACAGCTGAGCTTGTGCCGATCCTTGCACAGCCTTCGGCAATAAAATCCTCCAAATCCTGGATCGTCTTTACCCCTCCTGCTGCTTTCATTTTCACATTGGGTCCAATATGCTCCTTGAACAGCTTGATATCCGCCATTGTCGCTCCGCCGGTTCCAAAACCTGTAGAGGTTTTGATATAATCTGCACCGGCATTTGTCACTGCATGGCACATGGCGATCTTCTCTTCTTCTGTCAGGTAACAGGTTTCAATAATCACTTTTAAAATCTTACTGCCGGCTGCTTCTTTTAATGCCTTAATCTCAGCTTCCACAGCTTCATAATCGCCGTTCTTGACATCTGAGATATTCACCACCATGTCAATCTCATCCACGCCGTCCTCGATGGCTTTTTTTACCTCAGCTTCCTTTGCTTCAGTCACGCTGTAGCCAAGAGGGAAGCCGACCACGGTACAGATATTGAGCTTCTCTCCATAAGCTTCATGAATCCGCTTAATGTAACAGGGCGGCACACAGACCGATGCTGTCCCATATAAGACTGCCTCGTCACATAATCTGCGGATATCTTCCCATGTCGCAAATGCTTTCAGCTGCGTATGGTCAATATAACTGAAAAGTTCACGTTTCTCCATCACAAAATCCTCCTTTGCATTCCATATGCTCTTGTTATACCGGATTATAACATTCCTGTGTTCCTCTGTCAATCATTTTGTTTATATTTTAACATTTTTGATTGAAATTTAACATTTTATTGTTTTTTAACGCCCCTGATCAGAGGAAACAGATGAAAAGTGTTTACTTTCCGCTCTCTTTTATGTTAGTATATCCATACATTCTCTTTATGGGGGCACAATGTATGAGTAAAAAAACAGAGCGCATAAATAAATTAATGAATATTTTAAAAGTGAGAGGATACGTCTCTGTCCGGGAGCTTTCTACCCTGCTCCATGTATCTGAAATGACCGTACGGCGGGACCTTAAGATCCTGCAGGAAAATGATGTGGCCGAAAATATTTCCGGAAGGATCGTATATAATCCGGCTCATACCGGAATCAAGGCGGATGCACACTACACCTTAACACAGGAACAGCAGCGCCGGAACGCACAAAAAGAAGCCATCGGCCGGTTTGCCGCTTCTTTAATCCAGGCAGACGATATTATCATTGTAGATACCGGCAGTACTACAGAAAAAATCATCTCCTGTCTGCCTGCCGATCAGAATCTTTCCGTCTTATGCTACAATATCAATATTCTGATGGAGCTGCGGCGGAATCCAGGCGTGAATATGCTCTTTGCAGGCGGCCGGTACCACCCGAACACCCAGATGTTTGAATCTCTGGAGGGGATTGATTTTATCCGTACCATCCGCGCCGCCAAGGTATTTCTTTCCGCTGCCGGAATCCACGCGGATCTGGGCATCACCTGTATGCATGATTATGAAGTGCCTGTGAAGCAGGCTGTTTTAAAATCATCGGTTGAAAAAATCCTGGTTGCCGATTCCAGCAAATTCGGTCTCGTCCGTTCTTCTTTTATCTGCGAGCTTTCAGAAATTGATACCGTGATCACCGATCAGGAGCTTTCGCCTGGCTGGCGGGATTATTTTCACGAAAAAGGTATCACTCTTTACACGGTATCCGAATCTAACTAATTATTAAGAGCCGCCTGCCCGCTGTATCTTATTGACTTTTCCAGCTTTTCAGGTATAATATGAGCACTTAATAAATCTAGGAGACCAACATGGACTATATTAAAATAAACAAATTTTCTATGATTCCCCTCTATTCCCAGCTGAAAGAATCCATCAAATCGGCTATTGAGGACGGAATTTTAAAGCCTGGAGACAAGCTTCCCACAGAACTGGCCATCTGTGAAAAGTTCAGCTTATCAAGGACTGTTACCCGCCAGGCCTTCTATGAACTGATGAACGAAGGGTATATCTGCCGTTATAAGAGCCGCGGCACCTTTGTCAGCCAGCGCAATCAGCAGAATGTGTTTTTTAAAAAGATTATGAGTTTTAATGATGAGATGCGTATGTATGGCTACACCCCCAAAACCGAACTTCTTTCGATTGAAGAGATTCCCTGCTCCCCGCAGATTGCGTCCAAGATGGCGGCAGAGCCCGGAACTCCCCTTATCCGCATTGAACGCCTGCGGTATCGGGACGGGATTCCGGTGGTCTATATTGACGCTTATTATATGGCCGATCGGATTCCGGGAATTGAACAGTACGATATTGAGGAAAATTCCCTCTATGATACCCTGGACAAGTATTATGGAATTAAGGTGATGCACACCAAGAAGCAGTTTTTTGCCCGCATTGTGGAGGATCAGCATGCGGAGTATCTGCAGATTAAGAAGAAGTCCGCCATCCAGTATGTGGAAAGCGTGGAGTTTGATCAGGAAGACCGGCTGCTGGCTTATGATATTTCGATCTATGCCGGAGAGCGGAACGTGTTTGAGATTGAGATAAATAATTTGACAAAGGGCACCCTTTGAGATTGTCCGCGTCAGGCGGACAAGAGAAAAACCACCAAGTTCCCTGGGGCGGATGGTGGTTTTTCTGCTGTCTCTGCCTGGTTTATTTACAACGTCTATCAGTTCAGTTCCAGCTGGAAGCTTTCGCCTATCTGCTGATAATCATCGCTTATCCGGCCGTCTTCCTCCGGCAGTTCCACTGCGTAGAGGGTCATGGTTACGGTTTTTGCGTTCTCGGACAGGCGGCCGTCGTCGATGACCTCTTCATTCTGCATATAGCCGGATTCCGGCGTCTGGCTCCGCACGCCGAATTCTGCCTGCATCCCGTTTTCATCTTCTGCTTTTATCATAAGGATCCATCTGGTGGCGCCGGACACGTCATAGGTGATCCGCTGTTCCAAATCGTTCATGGTGAGTTCTTTCAGAGTCACTTCTATGCCGTCAGGCAGCCGGAAGGTCTGATCGATTCCAGCCCGGCGGGTGTCTGCGATGAGATCTGCCCCGTCTGCCCGGAAGTCGAAGCTCCAGGTTCCCTTCACACGCCCCTCAAATCCCAGCTGACGAAAAACAATCCTAAAATCATTTTCCTGTGACAGATCGCAGCCCATATCATGGATTTCGTAACTGGCAGTTACTCCGAGAATTCTCTGCTCTTCATCCAGGAAATTGCTGCTTCCTCCCACCCCGCCTGTAACATGCTTCCCGTTGAGATACAGGGCGCCGTCCGGGGTCAGCCATTCTTCCACAGGCTGCCCGTCCTCTCTTTGAAGCGTGTAATTCATCACCAGCTTTTCTTCTGAAACAACTACTTCCTGCAGGGTAATTACATAACCCTTATCTGCCACGGAGGTATTCACCACTTCCTTGTAATCTGCCAAATCACTGGATATTCCCAGCGCATTGCTGATATTCCAGCTGATCTCTTTGATCGCCGCATGGACTTCGTCGCCAAAGGCTATGGTGCCTGCTGTCAGCATCAATGCCGCACAGGCGGCCACGGATACCCGGCTGAACGCCTTCTTTTTTGTCTGCTTTTCTTTGCGGATCTCCTTTAAAACATTATTCTGATATCGTTTCATTTCCACATCACTTGGGCATGCTTCCAGGCAGCCTCCAGGTGCTCCAAGCTCTGTTTTGATTTCGTTTGCCAGTTTATAGGCCTCCCTGTTCATACTTATGCCCTCTTCCTTTCTCCGAATTTACTGCGGATCTTCCGTTTTCCCCGGAATATCCGCACATATACATTATCTCTGCTGATTCCCATTGCTTCTCCTGCCTCTTCGGGCTCTTCCTCATTGAGAAAAATCCGTCGGAACAGTTCTTGGTCTTTGGGTTTCAGACATCCTAAAATCTCTTCTGTTTCATTTGAAAGCTCCTGGTCTAGCAGCTGAAGAGAAACATCCTCCTGGGGAATCTCCATGTCCTCAATGGGAACTGTCCGAATCTCCCGTCTCAGCCTGCGCAGTGTATCAATCGCTTCTAAGCGTGCCACTCCGGCCGCCCAGCCCTCGAAACTTCCTTTTGTCTCGTCATAGCTGTCAATGTTTTGCCAGATGCCCAGAAATATATCGTTCATGCACTCCTCGATCCGGTCGGGAGCCGTAAACAGGCGCTTCCTCACGATGGACTGCAGCAGTCCCCCATAGGTCTCTATGACATAGAGGATCCCTTCCTCTTTCTGCTTTTTGATCAAATCTATAAAATTCCTGCCATTTGCTTTCATATACAGTTACCTCAAATCTGAATTTCGTAAGCTTACACCGGCGCCCGGCCGCGGCGCCTTACCTGGGGCCTGCAAATATCTGCTTTCTGCCCTTTCACTTTATACTTCGTTTGGAACATGGGAAATCTTACAGTTTCTGCATTTTTTTATAATTTTACACTTTCCGGCCTGGTTTCAGCTATTGAAACATACACAATAAAACAAGCGCTCAGATGTACATGAACATACATCTGAGCGCTTTACTTTCTCTATCTTCCATTTATAAAAGCATAAAATCAAAGGTCCGCTTTAGATATTCCCGGTATCCCGCCTTTTCTACGGCCTCCGAGGCCAGAATGGAAATGCTTCCAATCTCCTTTTCTCCCAGCATATAGGTCAGTTTTCCAATCTCCTGCCCTTCTGCCACCGGAGCTGTCAGCTCCTTGACACAGAGCCATTTTTTCTCAATGCTGGTCAAATCCTCTCCTGTGGTGCTAAGATAGGAAAAGGTGCCGTCATAGGTTCCCTGTACCTCTTCTTTCACGCCAAAGCGCACGGGAACCACCACATCCGGCTGTTCCTCCAGATCCTTATACAGACTGCACTTGGCGTAGCCGTAATTGAGAAGAGCCGTGGCATCCGCAAAACGCCCCTTGGGATCCGGCGCCGCCATCACTACCGCTATCATTTCGATGCCGTCCTTTTCCGCTGTGGCGGACACACAGTATTTGGCAAGGCTGGTGGATCCGGTTTTGAGACCGGTTGCATAAGGATACTGACGGATCAGCTTGTTGGTGTTGGTCAGACCGAACTCCTCTGTTCCCCGCTTGGTAGTATGCGTGATATTTTCCATCCAGACAGTGGAATAGTTATGTATCTGGGGATATTTAGTAATCAGCTCCCGTGACATCAGAGCAATGTCGTAGGCCGTAGTCATATGTCCATCCACATCCAGGCCGCAGCAGTTGACAAAATGGGTATCCTTCATCCCCAGTTCTGCTGCCCGCTGATTCATCAGCTCCACAAAAAGCTCTTCCGTTCCGGCCACATGCTCAGCCATGGCCACAGAAGCGTCATTGGCAGACGCCACGGAAATACACTTGATCATGGTGTCCACGCTCTGGGTCTCTCCCTCCTCCAGATAAACCTGGGAACCTCCCATGGACGCTGCATAGGCAGATACTGTCACCGTATCCTCCAGCTTGATTTTTCCCTGGGCAATGGCGTCAAAAATCAAAAGCAGTGTCATGATTTTAGTGACGCTGGCCGGATGAAGCTTCTCATGGGCATTCTTCTCCAGCACAACTGTCCCGGTGGAAGCCTCCATCAGAACCGCGGAAGGCGCGGTGATTCCAATACTGTCCCCCGTTGCTGCTGCCAGTTCCTCTTCCGTATTCCCCATCCCTGCTTCCCCGGCAGACTGGCCTGCCTGGGCAATTCTTCCAAGTATGCTCTCCTCTACTTCTCTTCCCGGCAGTTTTTCTCCCGGCGCAGCTTTCTCAGGTAATTCTTGTTCTCCGCTCTGAGGCATGATTTCTGCTGTTTCTGCCTGGCCCTCCTCTTCTTTAGTCTCCCCATCAGAACTTCTGCCATCTCTTTGTTCCTGTGTGCCCCCAGACGGCGTATGTTCAGTGCTTCCCTGTGCTTCCGGCGGAAGGCTATTCTGTTCCTGTTCTTCTGTCTCCCCTCCCGATGCCTGCACAAGAAGTGCCGGCGACTCAAAACCAAGGCAGAATACAAGCAGGAAGATACAAATTTTCTTCATAAAATTCCCCTTCTATTTAGTGCAATTACTATTAGTAATGTAACAGAAAGGGAAAATATGTCATTTTCGCAAAAACTCACGGCTCAAACCGCCATTCCACTCCAAATCAGTGACCCCTGCTCCCTCATGGCATCAAATTCCTCATCTGACAGGCAGTCAAGTTTCTCCGTCAGATTGCGGACAGGCAGATAGTAAACCTCTGTCATCAGCGGCTTGCATACAGGAGGAGTACCTATATCTTTTGTGTTCTGTGTTATGCCGACAGCCGTAAGACTTTCACGGTAAGGAGAAAAATCCCCGTGAAAAATACTTCCCCACAGTGTTTTAGAGTAACAATAGTATAAAACTCTTATTTCCTGCCCGTCTCTCTCAATAATTCTGCTTCTGACCGACTGACTGACGTCATTGATACCACGGGCTGAGGTCAGTACAGATTCTACAATTTCATACTCTCCATTTAAAACCTTATTGGCAGTTTCCAGATCCAGGCTGTCCAGTTCACACAAAATTTTATATTCATCCTGCCGATCCGGATCTTTCTCCGTTACAAATACACCCTGAAACGTCTCCACAACCATGCGGTTTGCATCAAAGGGAAGGGGAATCCAATAGAGTCTTGCAAAGATAATCAGCCCAATCAATAAAACACTGACGGAAACAGCGGCAATGATCGAGCCGCGTCGTATTTTTGCCCGCAGCTTTTTAAGAAGCTCCAGGGCATTCTCTTCACTGGGGTCTTGGGAAGTCTTTTGAGAAATTTCTTTCTCGTAAGCCTGACAATCCTTACATCCTGCCAGATGTTCCCGGATATCCTTGGCGGTCTCCTCACTGGTCAGTCCGTCCCGATAGCTGGGTAATAATTCTTTAACAATGCTGCACTTCATATCGTTTTCACCTCTATTCCAGTTCCGTAATATCTCCTACAATTCACCTGTCCGAAATCAATTTCCAGTCACAGGTACATGTGCCTGTAAATCGATTTGTGTATTGTATGAGATATTACTGTTTTTAAATCACTCCGCTCCAAACCAATATGCCCTTCTCTTTCTCCGCATCAAAAGCCTCATCCGAAAGTCTTTTGATGCGGCCGGTACTTCCCATAGGCAGATAGTATATCTCTGTCATCCGCGGGGTATATGCATGGTAAATGCTATTGTCATCCAGATTCCCGTGGATGATCCAGCTGCCTCTTCGATCCGCCTGGGTTTCGCTGCCCGAAAACAGTACATCCCACAGCTCCCTTGATGCACAAAAATATACTACGTCCACCGTCTCTCCGTTCCGGTTAATCGTTCTGCCGTACTTTTGAACATTGCTGCAGTTAAAACCAGAATACCGAAGCTCTACAAAATCCCTTTTACTGCAGTCATCATATTCCCCTGCCAGATATGCCTTGGTGGTCTCAAAATCCAGAAGATTTATATCCTGCCATGAAGTTGTATAGGGTGGATCCGGGATCGCTATCCTATGCTCAATACTCACTGAAACATGATCCTGATCATAAGGAATCGGGATATTATAATATTTCAAAAAAACTGCCATAGCGATCACCGCCAGGCACGCCGCCAGGGCAGTTCTCCTCTCCTGCCGCCGCAGCCTTGTCTTCAGCTTCTTAAAAAAATCAATTCTCTTCTTCCCAAAAGTCAGCTCTTTTGGAATATCAGCCGCCATCTGCTCATAAATGGTACGACAGCCCTCACAGGTATCCAGATGGACCTTGATTTCCCCAGAGGCTTCCTCTCCGGTGAGGCCATCCAGATATCTGGGCAGCAGGTCCCTTACAATATAACATTTCATTTCGGTCCCTCCATATGTTCCATGATTTTCTGTTTCGCGCGGTAGAAGGTCGTTCGGGCCCAGTTTTCATTCTTCCCCAGAATGTCCCCGATTTCCCGAAAGGAAAATTCACCGGTGAGCCGCATATGCACCACCTCGCGCATAGATTCCGGCAGTACATGGATCGCCTGATACAGAGCGATTTTATCCATGCGGCGCACGGTATCTGCCTCCGGGGAATCACATCCGGGTATTTCCTCCGTAAGCTCCACCTGCTTTTGGCGGGAATGCTTCGCAAGCCACTGATACCAGAGATGTTTGGCAATCTGACAGAGCCACACGGACAATTTACAGCTGCCATCATAATTTTCATGGTCCGCATGGCCCTGAAAAAGGTTTCCTGGGTCAGCTCTTCTGCCAGATCCTCATTGTGAGACAGGCTCAAAAGATACCGGTATACCTCCTGCGCATGCTGTGTATAGGCCTTTTCAATTTCATGCAAAGCGTTCACCCCCTGTCCCTTTCCGCCTTCATCTATATATCCGGAAAAATGATATTTCGTTACATTATTTGTCAAAATTTTTTTAAATTTATTGTAATTGCAAGACAGCTAAAAAGGTGTAAAGTCCATGGGTTTCCAAAGACTCCACACCTTTTTGATCACATGAAAAACATGAATCCATATAAATTGTTAACCGGTCTATCCTTAGTTCTTACTTCCGTTCTTCCAGCTCCTCATAATCCACATGATGCCCCACATACTTGTAGGCCGGACGCACAATCTTGCCTGCATTGGCCAGTTCCTCAATGCGGTGGGCGCTCCAGCCGGAGATACGGGAAATAGCAAAAATGGGTGTAAACAGTTCCGCCGGAAGTCCCAGCATACTGTAAACAAAGCCGCTGTAGAAGTCCACATTGGCACAGACAGGCTTCAACAGTTTCCGCCCTGATGTCAGACTCTCTCTGCCCAGGCGCTCCACGCGCTCATACAGCTCAAATTCCTGGGTCAGTCCCTTTTCCTCCGAAAGCTTTCTTGCATACTCCTTTAAGATTACGGCTCTGGGATCCGACTCTGTATACACGGCATGGCCGATTCCATAGATCAGACCTGCCCTGTCAAATGCTTCCTTTCTAAGAATCTGCACCAGATAAGCCCGAAGGGCCTCCTCATCCTTCCAGTCTGCCACATGGGCCTTGATATCCCGGAACATTTCCTGGACCTTTAAGTTGGCGCCGCCGTGCCTGGGTCCCTTCAGGGAACCTAATGACGCTGCCACTGCAGAGTAAGTATCTGTTCCAGTGGAAGACACCACATGCGTGGTAAAGGTAGAGTTGTTTCCGCCGCCATGCTCTGCGTGAAGCACCAGCGCCACATCCAGTACTCTGGCCTCCAGCTCCGTATAGGCTCCGTCCTTGCGGAGCAGACGCAGGATATTCTCTGCCGTGGAAAGCTCCGGCTTTGGATTGCGGATAATCAGGCTCTTATCCAGATGGTAATGACGGTATGCGTGATAGCCGTAAACGCAGAACAGAGGGAACTGGGCAATCAGCTGCAGGGACTGGTGCAGCACATTGGATATGGAAATATCCTCTGGATTCTTGTCATAAGAATAGAGGGTCAGCACACATTTCTGCAGCGTATTCATCATATTGGAGCTGGGAGCCTTCATCACCACATCCCGCACAAAGGTATCCGGCAGGCTTCGAAATTCTCCAAGAATCTCAATAAACTCTTCTAACTGTTCCTTTGTGGGCAGTCTGCCAAATAAAAGCAGATATGTAGTCTCCTCAAAGGCAAAGCGGCGGCTGGAAAAGCCCTTTACCAGATCCATTACATTAACGCCCTGGAAATAAAGCTCACCGTCCATAGGCACCTTCTCGCCGTCCACATAGCCAAAGGAAACAACATCGGATATCTCGGTAAGGCCTGTCAGAACGCCCTTTCCTGAAGAATCTCTGAGGCCCCGCTTTACATCATATTCTTCATAAAGCCTGCTGTCGATCTGGCCGGAACGCATGCTGTATTCTACCAGTCTGTTCAGTCTCTCATCTGCAAGTACATTCTCTTTTTTCATAACATCCTCCTATTCCAGTTCCGCAGTTTACTTCTATTGCCGCAGTCTGCTGCCTAAGCCATAAACAATCCTATCAGTATCCCAAGAATGGCTCCCATCAACACCTGCAGGGGCGTATGGCCGACAAACTCCTTCAGCTTCTCCTCTGTCAGCTTCTTTCCCTCTAAGGTCTTAAAGCTGTCCAGTATCTGGTTGAGCAGCCTGGCCTGCTTTCCCGTCTCCAGACGCACGCCCATGGCGTCGTGCATGACAATCACTGCCAGTATCGCTGTAATGGCAAACACCGGTGAACCCACACCGTAAAGCTTTCCCGATGCTGACGCCAGAGCACAGACTGTGGAAGCATGGGAGCTTGGCATGCCGCCGGATCCAATCAGCCGTTCCGGGTCAAATCCTCTGGTTACCCAGGCATGGATCAGGGTCTTTAACACCTGTGCCACAAACCATCCTGTCACCGCACTCATCAATAATCTGTTTCCTGTCAATGCCTCCCAGCTGTTCATTCCTTCTGTACTCCCGCCTTTTTTCGCTCTTATGTGTCAAAATATCTTTTCTATTATACCGGATCTTTTTCTATCTGGCAAGAGTACACGCTTCTCATCTGATCAACCCGCTTTTCACGCTTTTCATCCGTTCAAAATAAGTACTGCTGTCTGTCTCCTTACAAATCGTTCCTTTCTTCTACGATCCCCCACCTTTGTAATCATATCATCCAGACAGACCAGCTGTTCATTTACAGCAGATTCTGCCTTCCTTTTCATTTACCTCTTGAAAAATAGTTTTTCGTTATATACAATGTAATTACATAGTTTACAGGTATGATACCCTCTCCTGACACGGGCATACACGGTCAAGAGAGGGTAAGATAAAATACATATTTTCCTCAAAGGAGCTCCACATGATTGAGACAAGAGTGTTACAATATTTTCTGGCTGTTGCCGAGGAACAGAGCATCACCAGAGCTGCCGAATACCTTCATATTACCCAGCCCACCCTCTCCAAGCAGATGATGGATCTGGAAGCCCGTCTGGGAAAACAGCTGTTAATCCGTGGAAAGCGCAAAGTCATTCTTACAGAGGATGGCTCCTATCTGCGCAGCCGTGCCCAGGAGATTCTCTCTCTTATGGAAAAAACGGAAGCTGCCTTCCGGGAAAATGAACAGCGGATCACCGGGGAAGTCTATATTGGCTGCGGCGAATACCGGAGCACTTATCCCATTATGCAAATGATCTGCGGCATTCAGGAGGAATATCCCGACATCTGCTTTCACTTCTTCAGCGGAAATGCAGATGCCATTATTGAACGCCTGGACAAGGGCATTCTGGATATCGGTTTTCTCCTAGAACCGGAAACCAGCCCCCGTTATGATTATCAATGCCTGCCCTTCCAGGAGCGCTGGGGGATTCTCATGCGTAAAGATTCTCCTCTGGCCCAGTTAAAGGCAGTCTCCTTCCAGGATCTTACCTGTCTGCCAATAATTGTTCCCAGCCAGAATTCCAACAACAACCGGCTGATGCGGGCATTTTTAGAAAACACCACAGAGCCTCATATTTCTGCCCAATACAATCTAATCTACAATGCCGCTCTTATGGTAGAAGCCAGGATGGGATATGCCCTGTGCATTGACGAATTGATCAATACCGCCGGAGATCACCCTCTCACCTTCCGCCCTCTGGAACCGGAATTTGTCTCCAGTGTCTATCTTTTTACTAAGAAATATCAAAATTTTTCCAATGCCGCCAAGCTGTTTCTCTCACGGATTCAAAAAGAATTTCTCAGTCCGCTCTAAGCCTTGCAGGCTCTTTGTCCAGGAACTTCAGGCAGGCAGTTTCCGCATGGATTCTGTCCGGCAGCTCCACAGGCTGTTTTTGCAGCAGTGCCGGACCTTTTCTCTTCCGCTTCCCCTTAAGCCCTCTTCTTTTGGGCCGCTTCCCGTATGCGGACTTCTCCGGAACACTCCATCACCGGATCCTCCCGGACAACCTCACCCACACTGTCCACCGTAATCAGGCCGGATTTGGGATTCTTGATGGAAATCACATGGCCCCTCACATCTGCTTCCACATCAGAGTATTCAAATGCCAGATCGGTATCCTCCATGATACAGTTGATAAGTTTGAGGTTCTTACAGTAACAAAGGGGCTGTGTGCCGATGATCCGGCAGTTGATGAGGGTCAGTCCGTCGGAAAACCATCCCAGATATTCTCCTCTGACAATGCTGTCCCGGACAGTCACATTTTTACTGTGCCAGAAGGCGTCCTTGGTATCTAAGTCACTGTCTGCTATTTCCAGATTCTCTATATACTGAAAGGAATATTTTCCTTTCATCCGGACACTGGTCAGACTTACATTCCGGCTGTCAAAGAACAGATATTCCGAGATAATATCCGTATCCACGATCGTAAGATCTCTGCACTTCCAGCCAAACTCCTGGGAATCCGCCCGGCAGCGCTCCAGGTGGACATTTTCACATTCCCGCAGAGCTTTAATGCCTCCCATACAGCTGTCTGTAATCACGCCGTTACTGGCATACCAGACAGCTGCCCGCGTATTCTCATCCATGGTACATTCAGCCAGGCGGAAGCCGTCTGCATGCCACAGGGGATACCGCAGGGAAAAGCTGCACTTTTCCAGATCCACATCCCTGGCCTCCTTAAGCGCCGATTCTCCGTCTGCTGGTCCTGCAAACCGGCAGTTCCTCACATCTGTATGCTGTAAATGATACAATGCCCGCTCTTCATCAAACTGCTTTCCTGTAATCATTTTTCTCATTTTCTTCATCCTCCATCTCTTTATACAATGAATGATTTCATGCCCTCCAAAGAAATGTCCATCCTTTATGCTCTCCATGGAAATAATCCTGCATTCAAAAGCTCTCGTATCCAGTTCCAGACCAGCATGACCGCCCTGCAGAATCAGGCACTCTGTTCTATTCCAGCGAAAATGTGACTGTCACATCCCCGCTCCCAAAAGCGTCTAAAAGCTCCTCTCCCGTCACGTCTTCTATTTTCCCGATTCTGGTAAGACTCCATGCATTGGTATCATAGTAAATCGCAAGGGAATTTCCCTGATACAGAATGATATCACCTGCACCAGTGGTGATCTGTTCATCATTCCTGGGAAGGCTCGTTCCAATAGGACCTGTCTTTTCCATGCTGCCATAATCACTCATCTGAATCGTAAGCGGCCCCTCTCTAAGCAGTTCTTTCAAAGCTTCTACCGACGAATTTTCTGCAAGCGCCGCTGTAAATGAGCTCTCTCCTGCTGTAATTTTCATCAATCTGTTCCCCATTTCTGTCTGATTGTCCGCTACTGTATCAGCATCCGGCGCTTCTTTTTTATCTGCTGCCGGCTCTGCCCTGCTGTCTGTGTCCGCAGCCATCTTGCTGGATATGTCCGTCCGCAGCTCTATGATGCGGGATTCCTGTATTCCGCTTTCCGCTTCAGCGCCACAGGCCCCCACAGCTGCCAGCACCGCCGTAAAAACTGCGCATGCAAGTAATTTTTTCACTGATATCCTCCTTGGTTTTTATAAACGGTCCCTTTCTCCCTATCTGCAGACAAAACCGATATCATCAGGAACATTTAGATTATAAAACGCTCTTTTTATAATGTCTAATATCTATATTGAATCATATATGATTCTAAAATTGAATGATTAAACTTATAACAGAACCTCTTACCATCAGAACAATTGCAGCATTCATGAAGCCTTGATGCACACCGGCTAAAAAAGCACAAAGGAACCCCCAAAACTCTGATCAGAGCTCTGAGGGTTCCTTCTTATACGATACAAAATACCGCAAGTATCAGCTTTATTCCATACTTCATTTCATACTTCATCCCGTATGCATCTTCTTAATCACTTTCAGCCGCGTGAATTCTTCCCGCTCCTTCTCTTCCAGCGCATTGGCAATCTCCTTCACTAATGCCTCATACCTGGGAATCGTGATGTTCTGAAGCGCATTGGCCCGCTTCTGGGCCTTCTTGATATTGGAGGCCAGAAAATAAGCGGAATTCTCTACCATGGAAAGCTTGATGGTCAGATCCTTCACCTTCTCAAAGGACACACGGGCGATATCCAGTGACTCTCTGGTGCTGTAGAAAGCATAAACAGGCTTTCGGGTAGCCGCGTCATAGCGTACCAGGGGAATCTCCGTTCCCATGATACTGCGGACCTTCACCTCGATCGTGTCCTCCACCGGCACATTTCTGGCTACGTCCGAGACAAAATTATTGCCCAGTTCAATATTCGCCTTCTGGAGGGCCGTATAGGCCGTCTGAAAGGTGGTCCGGATCTCCGATTGAATGTCCTTCGCCTGTTCTACCAGCCCCACCAGCTCACGAATCAGAATATTCCGCTTCTTATCCATCAGCTCATAGCCCTGACGGGCCAGGGCAAGAGAATTTTTCGCAAGAATCAGATTTCCTTTGGTGGGAAATGAGAGATTGTCCATAAGACGCCTCCTATTCCAGTTCCGCAGTCCTTTCCACCACCCTCTTTTTACAGATGCATTTCCGGCCACAAAATCCTGTGTCCGTAAATCCATCTTGGGCGGTCTCCAGGCACTGCTGTTTTTCTTTTACTGCTCTGCTTTATAGTATACATCCAAAATCTTCGTGTCAATTCGATCCAGTTCTTCTCTGGGCAGCATACGCAGCAACTCCCAGCCGATATCCAAAGTCTCCTGTATGGAACGGTTATCATCGGCTCCCTGGCCTACAAACCGCTCCTCGAAGGCCTTTCCAAAGAGCAGATACTGCTTATCAATGGGAGAAAGCTCATCCTCGCCGATAACGGAAGCCAGTGCTCTGGCATCTCCCACTTTGGCGTAGGAAGAGAAAAGCTGATTGGCCAGCGCCTGGTGATCTCCCCTTGTGTAACCCTCGCCGATCCCGTCCTTCATCAGACGGGACAGGGACGGCAGCACGCTGATGGGCGGATATACGCCCTGTCCATGGAGCGCCCGATCCAGAACAATCTGCCCCTCTGTAATATAGCCGGTCAGGTCGGGAATGGGATGGGTAATATCATCATTGGGCATGGTCAAAATGGGAATCTGGGTCACAGAACCATTTACCCCCTGCACAATGCCCGCCCGCTCATAGAGCGCTGCCAGCTCGCTGTACAGATAGCCCGGATATCCCTTTCTGGAAGGAATCTCACCCTTGGAGGAAGACACCTCACGCATAGCCTCTGCGAAAGAGGTCATATCGGTCAGAATGACCAGGATATGCATGCCGCACTCAAAGGCCAGATACTCCGCCGCCGTCAGCGCCACCTTAGGCGTAATCAGACGCTCCACCACGGGATCGTTGGCCAGATTCAGGAACATGGTCACATGCTCCGACACGCCGCTCTCCTCAAAGGCCCTCCGGAAGAACTCTGCCACGTCATGCTTGACGCCCATGGCTGCAAAGATCACGGCAAACTCTTCTTCCGAATCCTCTCCCAGGGAAGCCTGACGCACCAGCTGGGCTGCCAGCTGATCGTGCGGCAGTCCGTTTCCGGAGAAAATCGGAAGCTTCTGGCCGCGGATCAGTGTGGTCAGACCGTCAATGGCTGAAAAACCCGTCCGGATATAGTTCCGCGGATATTCCCGCATAACAGGATTCAGCGGCTGGCCGTTGACATTCCGGTGTATGTGGGAAACCACCTCTCCCAGGCCGTCAATGGGCTGGCCGATGCCGTTGAAGGTACGTCCCAGAATTTCCGGGGAAAGGGCGATCTCCATGGGATGCCCGGTCAGCTTGGTATGGGTGTTGTGAAGTGACATATTGTCTGTGCCGCCGAATACCTGAATCACTGCCTTATCCTCGTAGCATTCCACAATACGTCCCAGCTCCCGCTTCGTTCCGTCGATCGTAAGTTCTACAATTTCTTCATAGGAGGCATCCTGCACGCCCTCCAGCGCAATCAGAGGGCCGTTAATTTCACTTAAACCTAAATACTCAATTGCCATAAATAATCTCCTATTCCAGTTCCGCAGTTCTCTTCTAATACCGCCTTATGCAGATACATTTCCGGCCGCAATCTCCTGCGTCCGTAAATCCATCCCGGTATTCTAGAGGAACTGCTGATTTACGCATTCTTTTCCAGAACTCTGTCATAAAAAGCGTCGATTTCCTCCCGGTAGCCCTCGAAATCCTCCAGCTGGTTATTGGGCACATCGTACTTGATGGCAATGACCCGCTCGAAGATATTCTCCGACTTCAGAACCGACATGGGCATGCCCTGAGCTACAAGAGCTTTGGCTTTATCATAGAGATACAGAATGGTCTGCATCATTTTCATCTGCTTCTCCATGGGTACGCAGGTATCGTCCGGGTGGAAAGCGTTCTGCTGGAGAAAGCCTAAGCGCACCACTCTGGCAATTTCCAGAACCAGCTTCTGATCATCGGGCAGCACATCACTTCCGATGAGCTTGACAATCTCCATAAGGCTGCTCTCCTGATTGAGAATCACCATCATCCTGTTTCTGCAGTCCATAAAATCCTTGGCCACATGATCCCGGTACCAGGGAGCCAGATCTGAAATATATTCGCTGTAACTGGTCAGCCAGTGAATGGCCGGGAAATGCCGGGCATAGGCCAGGGACTTATCAAGACCCCAGAAGCAGCGGACAAAACGTTTGGTATTCTGCGTCACCGGCTCAGAGAAATCACCGCCCTGGGGGGATACCGCTCCGATAATGGAGACGCTTCCTTCCGTGCCGTTTAAATTCATCATCAAACCGGCCCGCTCATAGAACGCAGACAGCCGGGAAGCAAGATAGGCCGGAAAGCCTTCCTCTGCGGGCATTTCTTCCAGACGGCCGGAAAGCTCGCGAAGGGCCTCCGCCCAGCGGGAAGTGGAGTCTGCCATAATGGCCACATCATAGCCCATATCCCGGTAATACTCCGCCAGAGTGATTCCTGTGTAAATGCTGGCCTCACGGGCTGCCACAGGCATGTTCGAGGTATTGGCAATCAGGGCCGTCCGATCCATCAAAGGATTGCCGGATCGGGGATCCACCAGCTCCGAAAACTCCTCCAGTACCTGGGTCATCTCATTTCCACGCTCTCCACATCCGATGTAAATAATAATATCCGCATCCGACCACTTGGCAATCTGATGCTGGGTCATGGTTTTTCCCGTACCAAATCCGCCGGGAACCGCCGCTGTTCCGCCCTTTGCAATGGGGAACAGAGTATCCAGAATCCGCTGGCCGGTAACCAAAGGCTTGGAAGCCGGATAGCGCTTGCTGGACGGACGGGGAACCCGGATGGGCCACTTCTGCATCATCGTAAGCGCCTGCTCGGTCCCATCGTCTTTTTGCAGTACTGCAATGGTGTCACGGATGGTATAAGCTCCGTCCGGCATCACCTTTGTAAGCGTTCCCGCCAAATCCGGGGGAAGCATCACCTTGTGCACAATCGCAGAGGTCTCCTGCACCTCACAGATAATGGTACCGCCGGATACCCGCATACCGGCCTCTGCCGTCATATGGGCCTCCCAGCGCTTCTCCATATCCAGAGAATCCACCTCTGTGCCACGGTTGATGTAAGCGCCGCCCTCCTTTGCAATCTCGCTTAAGGGCCGCTCAATTCCGTCAAAAATATTATTGAGAATGCCAGGAGCCAGTGTTACGGAAATGGGCGCTCCTGTTCCCTCCACCAGCTCACCCGGTTTTATTCCTGTGGTTTCCTCATACACCTGAATGGTAGTCCGGTCCTTGGTAAGACCAATCACTTCTCCCACCAGACGGTCCTTTCCCACATAAACCATCTCAGCCATTTTAAATTCTGTATTGCCCTTCAGATACACCACGGGACCATTGATACCATAGATCTTACCTGTCTTATTCATTTGGCCCGCCTCCTCTAAGCTTGAAATTTTCTCTGGCCTCTGCAAGCCGCGTCTCAAAAGAATTATCAATGAGAATATTTCTGCCTGGAATCACTGCCCTGGTTCCTCCCTTAAAGGAATAGCCGCTCACCGTAATGGGCGCTCCCGTCTCTACCTCCAGGCTCAGCTTCCGCTCAGCGTCTGAGGGATCGATGTAAAGAATCAGATCCTCTCCCCTGGCATAAGCAATGGCTTCCTTCAGCTGCCGTACCAGAAGACTGTGGTAAGCGGGACTCTCCGCAAAACGCACCAGACGGTCCTTCATTTCTACAAACAATTTATCCTTCAGCTCTTCATGCCGGCTGCTTAAAGTCTGACGAATCCTGGTCTGCTCCTCAGAGATCCGCTTGTTGTTTTCCCGGATCAGACGCTCTGTCTCTGTCTTAACTTCCAGATTCTCCTGGCGCCTTTTTTTCTCCTGATAGTCCACAAAAATCTCTTCCATGGCCGCCGTATAGGTATCAATCACCTGCTGATAACGGCCTCTTGCCTCTTCCATGGAATACTGGGCAAAATGCTGCAGTTTTTCTTCAATATTCAAAGGCTTCACCTTCTTTCACAAACTGTTACATGCTTATACTTTCAATCCAACCGCCTCATTTACATAGGCTGTAATGAAATTCGCGCCTCTCTGGGTGCCGTGGCGGTCCGGGATCTCAATAAGCAGGGGCAGACTTCGGCTTAAGCGTATATCGTCAATCAGCTCCGGATACTCCCGCCCAAACTTCTCGGTCAGAACCACAATGGCGATCTCCCGGTCAGAGAGCACCTGATCAAGAGCTGCCTTCAGCTCTTCCTTACCCTCCACAACCGTACCCTCAATACCAGCCAGCCGCATTCCCGTACAGGTATCGATATTGTCACTTATCAAATACATCTTCATATAATTTTACAGCCTTCCTAAAATCATGAAAGAAATGATCAGGCCATACAGAGCAATACCCTCTGCCATCGCAACAAAAATCATGGACTTACCAAAGATACTCTGATCCTCGCTGATTGCTCCCAGCGCTGCGCTCGCTGCAGACGCAACGGCGATACCAGAACCAACACCGGAAACACCTGTAGCCAGTGCTGCTGCAATATAGCCAAGTCCTGTGGCCATACCCGCCTCTCCTGCTGCCGCGGCTGTCTCTGCTGCATATACATTCCCGCCGTAAGCCAGAATAGAAGCCAGGATCAAGGTACTGAAAAAGAAGAAGCAGTTGCAGGCCAGAGACGTCTTATAGCGCTTCCGGTTCTTCTCTCCCAGGAAATAGGCTCCAATGGGAACTACAATGCTCAACACCAATGCTGTTATCAACAATACCTTTACTAACATAGACATAACTTTTTCCTCCTATTTTGAATTCCACAGTCTTCCATCTGATATGGGTGTACAGAAGATAAACTGTTGTTTTCAGTTTTGCAGTTATTATGCTTTTCGTTTATGCTCTGCCTGCTTTTTGCATCTGATAAGGCGTAAATTCCCGCCCCGTTCCTTTATAGTAACGGCTGAACAGCTCGTAATACTGTAATCTCAGCACCTGGATTCCCACAATCAGACCCTCCATGGCGCAGACAAACACATTGCCCAGGATGACTACCAGCCAGTTTCCGCTTCCGCCTTCAAAACCTGCCAGCATCAGCACTACCTCCATCATAGCAGCATGGCTGACTGCAAACGCGCCTACACGGACAAAAGAAAGCGTGTTGGAAAAGAAGCTTAACAGCACCTCGAACATCTCAAAGAAGGACTGGACCAGGTACATGCCGATTCCTCCTTCTATTCCGCTTCCTTTTTTCTCCAGCCTGGCTGTCAGCGGCTCCTTGAAAAACATGGCCAGAAGCGGAATCCCAAATACCACGCCCAGAACTGCTCCCGCCGGAAGCGGCTGTCCGCTCATCACCAGAAACAGCACAACTGCCATGGCTCCATAGAATATGAGACCTGCCGCTCCATTCGGATCAAACCAGCCCTCTGCGTCCTTATTCTTCAGGCTTATCCGGATGTGAAGAATCATGGCTGTCAAAATCATGAACATTCCAAATACAACAGCTACTACAAAGACCGTATTCATCTCTCCGATAACCGGAAGGGTCATCATCGCTTCCTTGGGACTCAGCCAGATATGATGAATTACAGTATCCTCAAAACCAAAGAAGCTTCCATACATAAATCCAAACAGGGTAGAGAAAATTCCTGCGCAGGAAACAATCGCCGCCAGATTCATTCCCTTCTTCTTATACAGGAACAGGCCGCCTAAGAGAAGCACCAGTCCCTGTCCTACATCTCCGAACATGGCTCCAAATATAAAAGAATAAGTCAAAGCGACGAACATGGTAGGATCCATCTCATTATAGGCCGGAAGTCCATACATCTTAATATACATCTCAAAAGGCCGGAACAGCTTTGGGTTCTTAAGCAGGGTCGGCGGTTTACTGAACACATTGTCGTGATCATCCTCCACCACTGCAAAAATCTTCTCATCCCGCTCAATATCCGCCTGGAAGGCATCGGCCTGATCCTCCGGCATCCATCCGCAGAGAATATAAAACACCTGATTCCGCTCTCTTGTCAATGCTGCGAACTTTCGAATCTCAAAGCTTTCCGTCCGCCGCTCCAGAAGCTTCATAGCTCCAGCCACTTCATCCCGGCGGCTGGATATCACCTGGTTCATCTCCCGATCCACCCCGGCAAGCTCCTCATTCAGCTGTTCCAGATTCTCCCTCAGCTTCTCCATAGCCTCCCTGGGCGTTCCGATGTACTCATCCGGCATATAGAAATGCTCAAAGTGCATGGATGCATACACTGCGTCGATTTTATCCGCCAAAGCTGACGGAACAAAATATACCCCCCACACATAGGTGTCATCGCACTGGCATTTATAGAAAATCGTATCCAGCGTGTCGTATACATACCGCTCAAATTTTTCAAAATATTCCTTTGAAATACGCCCGAACCGATATTTTACATATTGAAAGCCCAGCAGCTTATGGATATCAAAGGGAATTTCCTGGAATGGCGTAATCATGTTTACCAAATCCCGGCATTTCTCCTGCTTTGCCTGCAGCTCTCCTTTCGTTTCCCTAAGGCCCTTAAGCTCTGTCTCCACCTCATTTAAAAGCTCCACAGCTCCATCTGCCGTCATATCCGTGAACGTCCTGTCTGTCTCCAGATCGCCGGGCAGATACTCCTTTGCCCGCCGTATCACTTCATCATAAGGATTTTTATCCGTATAGGGCCTTAAATCATGTACCGTCTTAAGCTCAGTCAGTGCATTTTCCAGCTGTATCTCATATTTGGAAAGGTACTGCTCGGCCATCCGTTCAATATCATCCTTAGGGCCTGTGATGCTTAAGAAATTCATTTTAACAACCACTTATCATACCTCCATTCCAGTGGATTTCTATCTATCCCGCGGCCTGTCCAATATAGGCCAGGGTTTCTCCAGGCTCCAGCCCGTATCTGACACCCTCCAGCACAGTGGTCAGCTTGTCAATCTCTTCTTCCTTATCGTGAAGATACGCTGTCACCACAGCCAGGGAATAGGGATTCTTCCGACTCTCCTCTTTGTAAATCCGGTTCAGAAGCTGCCGGTACAGATTCTCCAGCTCTCCCCCCGTTATTTCCGTGAAATGTCTGCCATAATAGGTATGCTCCAGAACCTCTTGAAGCTCCTTCTCGTTGGAAGCCTCAATCATCCGTCCTATCTCACGTTCATGGAGACGATAGGTAATCGGTATAGCCAGAGCAGCTACGGAAGCTCTGGGAAGCTGATAATACGTTTTGGCCCGGTAAATCCAGGTCAGGTTCAAAAGATCAATCTGGCTTCCGAATGTACGCGTCAGCATAGCCAGATCTCTGCCCTTCAGCATCTTATCCTTCTTCTTCCAGATTTTGGAAAAGTAGTGCATATCCAATGCCATTTCATAATCAAAAAGGCTTGCTTCTTTGACAGATTCCAGATGTGCCAAAACCTTCCGATACCCTGTATCCCGCAAAGCGGAAAGAAGCTGTGGAACGGTCTCGGCCTGGGACATCTCCTCCATATGAATCCGGGACAGCTTCTGAAAAAACGCCCGCAGCTCTCTGGATTCCCCGGTCCTGTCTCCATGGTTGAAGATACGGCGCAGAGCCCGTTTAATCACATTGATCTCAAATTTCCCAAAGTAAAACTCCAGCAGCTTCTTCTGGCCCTTATCACAGAACAGATAGAGCTTGGAAAAATCATAATACAGGGTTCCCACTGCCAGACGCTCCAGCTCCTGCTGGGAAAGCTCCGTGTCATTCTGTCCCTCCAGCACTGCCTGATAGGAGGGAAGCTGCCTTAAATAAGCAACCGCCTGCGTCACACTCTCCATACCGGCCAGCCGCTCAAAATCTTCCTCTTTCAGAAGACGGCTTTTCATGGCCCGGATCTTGGTGGCAAGCGCGCCGCAGCTTATCACTCCGCCCATACGCTACTCTCCTATAATCTCGTGAAACAGCTTCTCTGCAATCTTGGCATGATTCTCCGTATACTCCTTCTCCATAGCCGCCAAAGCCTGATCAGTCCCCTGTCTCAATTTCAGAAGCTCGTCCTGGGCTTCCTGCTTAAGCTTCTCACTCAAAACTTTCAGTTTCTCCTTGGTCTCGGCCTCAATCTCCTGATCAAAATCCAGGGTTTTCTGCTCATATTCCCTGGCAATCCGTCTCTTCTCGTCTGCTGCCTGCTGCTCCAGATTCACAGCCGCAGCTTCAATCTCAGAAAGACGATTGATCACCGTTACCATCTGTTCCATGGCGCTCCCTCCTAATTCTAGTACCGCATCATTATATACTCTTTTTCATCCAATGATATACTATACTCTTTTTTTACTAAAATCTATAGTAAAAGTGACAAAAAACACAAAAAAATTTCATAGATTTGTAAGCTGTTTTAACTGCACATTTTCTCTGCGCAGGGAGCTTCCTAACCCATGCACGCACATAAAAATTCCCCAGCTTTCAAAGCCGGGGAACAATCGTTTTGCACAATTAGTTAAATTTACGTTTTCTGGCTGCTTCAGATTTCTTCTTACGTCTTACGCTCGGCTTCTCGTAATGCTCTCTCTTACGAATTTCCTGCTGAATGCCTGCTTTGGCACAGTTTCTTTTAAAACGGCGTAAAGCG
>CATJHO010000065.1 GCA_949740535.1 uncultured Lachnospiraceae bacterium | reverse complement strand
AGCGCCGGTATCTGCCGGGGGAACGGCTTGATTTCTGGAAGCTTACAGAGATCACGTTTGAAAAACCGGATATGGATACTTTTCAGGGACTGAAACTGGCCTTTGATGCGGCCGCGGCGGGCGGTTCCATGCCGACTGTGTACAATGCGGCCAACGAGCGGGCTGTGAGCAAGTTCCTGGAACGAAAGATTGCTTATCTGGAGATTCCGGAGATAATTGAGGAAAGCATGAAAACGCACAAAGTGCTTTCCAACCCAACGGTAGAACAGATTCTGGAGACAGAACAGGCCGTGTACGAATTTATTGAAAGCAGGTGGTAAGTTGAAACTCTTACTGGCACTCATTATATTCAGCTTAATTATTGTAATTCATGAGCTGGGACACTTTTTGCTGGCAAAACGGGGCGGGATCCGGGTAAATGAGTTTTCTTTAGGGATGGGTCCCAGACTTTTGAGCAGGCAGATCGGGGAAACCCGGTATTCACTGAAACTTTTTCCCTTTGGAGGCTCCTGTATGATGGAGGGCGAGGACGGAGGGTACAGCCTGGAGACAGATGCGCCGGCGGCTGGGATTTTGCAGGATTCTTTTGCGGCAAAGTCTGTCTGGACGCGGATTTCCGTGGTAGCGGCCGGGCCGGTTTTTAATTTTATTCTGGCCTTTGTACTGTCCTTGATTGTCATTGGAAGCATCGGCTATGACGCTCCGGTGGCAGCGGCGCTCACAGAGGACTATCCGGCGGCGGAGGCGGGAATGCAGCCGGGCGATCGGATTGTGAAGATGAACAATACCCGCATCCATGTCTACCGTGAGGTGAGCATGTATGTGCAGATGCATCAGGGAGAGACCGTGGAGCTTACCTATGAGCGGAACGGGGAGCGCCATACGGTGGTTCTGGAACCAAAACAGTCAGAGAGCGGTATGTATTACCTGGGATTCCGGGGTTCGGGCGTGCGCACAAAAGGGAATCTTGTTCAGGTGATTGGGTACAGTGCTTATGAGGTAAAATACTGGATCTCTACCACCATCAAGAGCCTTGGAATGTTGTTTGGCGGCAGTGTGGGAGCAGAGGATATTTCCGGTCCGGTGGGGATTGTGAATGCCATTGGGGATACTTATGAGAGCAGCCGATCGGATGGGGCCTTTTATGTGTGGCTGAATATGCTGTATGTTTCCATCCTCTTGTCAGCGAACCTGGGCGTGATGAATCTTCTGCCTATTCCGGCCCTGGACGGAGGAAGACTGGTGTTTCTGCTTCTGGAGGCTGTCCGGGGAAAGGGGATCGATCCGGAGAAAGAGGGAATGGTGCATTTTGTGGGGCTGATGGTATTGATGGCTCTGATGATCTTTGTGATGTTTAATGATTTTCGGAATATACTGATGTAGGAATAGGGGATGAAACCCATAAAGCCGGAAGGCGTTTCCATATCCATTGTCCGCGCGTTTTTTGCACACTTGGATATTGGAAACGTCTTCCGGCTTTATGTCTTGGGGTCTGCTGCCGGCAGCGGGGGCGCAATATCAGGAGTTTTTAGAGGCCTCTTGAGGACAGGGGTGTAATTTCTGCTGGATGAGGCGGCAGCGCTTTGGGATGTCTTCGGGGGACAGGGTTTCGTGGATCTGGCAGGTTCCGGCCTTTTGGGCAGTTTCATAGTACCATTCTTTGTAGTCGAGAATTTCGAGGGTTTCCTGAAGCTGCGCGATCTGAGAGAGGACCTGGTCTCTCTGGCGGCGGAACATGGCCAGGCGGTCCGGGATGGTGGAATCTCCCAGGGCGCACCAGTCCATGAAGGTCTTGATGTCTTTGATGGACATGCCGGTTTTTTTCAAACATTCGATCACGGACAGGGATTCGAAGTCTCTGTCGCTGAACATGCGGATGCCGCCGCTTGTGCGCGCCACAAAGGGCAGCAGACCCTCTTTGTCATAGTAGCGCAGAGTGGAAGGCGGGATGTTCAGTTTCTTTGCAATTTCTCCTACGGTGTAAAACATAGCGTTTCTTCCTTTTTGGATAAGACTGCCGCAGGCTTCATGTCTGGCGGAAAAGACGTTTTTATCTGCAGATCAGTATCCGCATCCTGCGGGAAGCTTATGAAACTAAATATTGTCATAAAAATGGTTTCTTCTGCTTGACTTAAAGCTGACTTTAAGTTATAGAATGTAACTATACTTTAATTGATGGTATAACAGAACGGATGAAAAGTCAATCAGTGGAAAGGAGTTTTAAGCATGGTTTATCGTAAGTTTCAGGATTTAAAATTATCAGCACTCGGCCTTGGGACTATGCGTCTGCCGGTGGTGGATGGGGATGATGCCAGAATTGATGAGGCGGCTGCCAGGGAAATGGTGGACTATGCTATAGAGCATGGCATTAATTATTTTGATACGGCCTGGGGATACCACAGCGGCAGTTCGGAACTTGTGATGGGACGGGTCCTGTCCGCTTATCCCAGAGAGAAGTTCTATCTGGCCACAAAGTTTCCGGGCTATGATCTCTCCAATATGGATAAGGTGGAGGAGATTTTTGAAAAGCAGCTGGAGAAATGCCAGGTAAAGTATTTTGATTTCTATCTCTTCCACAATGTCTGCGAGATGAACATTGATGCCTATCTGGATGAAAAGTATGGAATCTTTTCTTATCTGTCAGAGCAGAAAAAGCGGGGACGTATCCGTCATCTGGGATTTTCCGCCCACGGAAGTGTGGAGGTTATGAGAAGGTTCCTGGAGGCCTATGGGGAGGAGATGGAATTCTGCCAGCTTCAGATTAACTATCTGGACTGGAGTTTTCAGGATGCAAAGGGAAAAGTGGAGCTTTTGAAAGAGTGGAAGCTTCCCGTGTGGGTGATGGAACCTCTGCGGGGCGGCAGACTTGCAAAGCTTTCCGGGGAGGCAGAAAAGGCGCTTACGGCTCTTCGGCCCCACGAGAAGATACCTGCCTGGGCCTTCCGGTTTCTGCAGAGCCTTCCAGAGGTTACCATGGTGCTGTCTGGCATGTCGGATATGACACAGCTTCGGGAGAATCTACATACGTTTGAGACCGATGAGCCCCTGAATACCCAGGAGATGGAGGCTCTGCTTTCGGTTGCTGACGGCCTGCTGGGCGCTGCTCTGCCCTGTACAGCCTGCCATTACTGTGTCAGCCACTGTCCACAGGGATTAGAGATTCCCAGACTTTTGAGTCTGTACAATGAGCACTGCTTTACGGGCGGAGGGTTCCTGGCGCCTATGGCTCTGTCAGCAGAGCCTGAGGACAAAAGACCTGGCGCCTGCATCGGCTGCAGAAGCTGTGAGGCAGTCTGTCCCCAGCAGATTCAGATCTCTGAGGCAATGGCGGATTTTGCTAAGAAGCTGAAATAAGGGGATTTGTAATACAGAATCAGGTGTCAAATAACGGATTTATTTTCATTATGTCTTTATCCGGGGGCGGATGCAGAACAAAGCTGTTCTGTTAGTGAATCCAACTGAAATGATGAAATAATGCCTGGAAAGAATCTTTGAAAAGTAATTGAGTTGTAATATGGACTTATGAGTATTTATATGGTATTATATGACTTGCTGTATCAAGGCTCTTTTCTTATCGAAAGAAAGGAGATTTGTCAATGAAAAAAGCGGGCATTATCATGAATCTGTATGTCCATGTGGCCGGCGATGGAAAGGCGGAGGAAGTGCAGAACATTGAAAAATGCGTAAAACATTTAAAATTGGTACGCCTATTGGTACTCGATGAAATATACGAATTACGAAAAGTGTCTGTTTTAAGGCGTTTTCAAGGAGGTATAAACAAAGATGAAACTAGGAATCGTGGGGCTTCCCAACGTGGGAAAAAGTACCCTTTTTAATTCACTGACAAAGGCAGGAGCAGAATCTGCCAACTATCCGTTCTGCACCATCGATCCCAATGTGGGCGTAGTGGCTGTGCCTGACGAGCGACTGGGACTTTTGGCCGCCCTGTATGATTCGGCCAAGATAACACCGGCAGTGATCGAATTTGTGGACATTGCAGGCCTGGTAAAAGGCGCGTCCAAAGGCGAAGGCCTGGGAAATCAGTTTCTGGCCAACATCCGGGAGGTGGATGCCATCGTGCATGTGGTCCGCTGCTTTGAGGATACCAACGTGGTGCATGTGGACGGAACCATCAATCCCCTGCGGGATATCGAAACCATCAATCTGGAACTGATATTCTCAGATATCGAGATTCTGGAACGCCGGATCTCCAAAACCGTCCGGGGAGCCAGAAACGATAAAACCCTGGCCAAAGAGCTGGATCTGCTGGAACGTATCAAAGCCTGGCTGGAAGACGGGAAAATGGCAGCAGGCTTCGAGGTGGAAGATGAGGACGAGCAGGAATGGCTTGCAGGCTATAATCTCCTGACAGCCAAGCCGGTTATCTTCGCTGCCAATACAGCAGAAGATGATCTGTCTGATGACGGAGCATCCAACACATATGTGCAGGCCGTGCGGAACTTTGCACAAGAATACAACAGCGAAGTCTTTGTCATCTGTGCCCAGATAGAGCAGGAGATCGCAGAGCTGGAAGAGGAAGAAAAGACAATGTTTCTGGAGGACTTAGGCCTGAAAGAATCCGGTCTTGAGAAGCTGATCCGCGCAAGCTACAGCCTCCTGGGCCTAATCAGCTATCTGACAGCCGGAGAAACCGAGACCCGCGCCTGGACCATCAAGAAAGGCACCAAAGCCCCCCAGGCAGCCGGCAGAATCCACTCCGACTTCGAGCGGGGCTTCATCCGCGCCGAGGTAGTAAACTACCAGGATCTCCTGGACTGCGGATCTTATGCCGCTGCCAAAGAAAAAGGCCTGGTAGGCCTGGAAGGAAAAGAATACGTCGTCAAAGACGGAGATGTGATCCTGTTCCGCTTCAACGTATAGATTTGGCATCCGGTCTT
>CATJHO010000064.1 GCA_949740535.1 uncultured Lachnospiraceae bacterium | reverse complement strand
GGAGTTTGCGGCGGCCGCAGGCTGTCTGAAGCATTCCATAATCGGTGATTTCAACCGTGTGGGAGTGCCGGATGTGGAGAAGCTGATGGGCGGAGACGGCACGGGACGGGTACAGAGATAGGCCGGAAAGTACATACAAGTTGACAAGGAATGGATAATTTTGCTAAAATATTCATTGAATATCGTATACGGAGGCCGATGGATTATGGTATTAAAAGTAGATACGCTTAATGACCAGGCATACAGCATTTTGAAGGAGAAGATTTTGAAAAAAGAAATCCCTTCCGGAGCCCGGCTGGTAGATTCCCAGCTGGCCGAGGAATTCGGGATCAGCAGAACGCCTCTTCGGGATGCGATTCGGAAGCTGGCGGAGGACGGGCTGGTAGTAAGCAGTCCGAAGAAAAAGGGATATTATGTTTACCAGCCATCGGCAAAGGATATCAGGGAAATTTTTGAGCTTCGTCTGATGTTTGATGTAATGGCGGCAACAAAGCTGATTAATGAGATTATTCCCAATCATCCGGAGGCGCTGGAGGAATTGAAGGAGCGTTACCAGGCAGTGCAGGAATCCGGCCCGGAGTCCTTTGTAGCCACGGATGAGGATTTCCATGACACCATTGTGCGGCTCTGTGATAACAGCCGTATGCTGACGATGTATAAGGAGCTTCGCAGCCAGACCAGAGCATTCCGCAGTGTGACGTCCTCAGACAGGGATCGGAGCAAAAAAGCGGGCAATTACCATGAACGGATCTTCAAGGGAATCTGTGCAGGGGATCTGCAGATGACCCTGGACGCGCTGCGGCGGCATGTGGAATTCAGCCGGGAGGATGCGCTGGGGGATTACCAGGAGGAAAATGAGGGATAGGATGCTTCAGGGGCCTGCCATGTAGAAAGAACAGCATTTGCTTTCAAATGAGTGGGAAAGGAACCGCCGCAGAAAAGATGGATGTCTTTTCTGCGGCGGTTCTTTTTTCGATCTTCCATGAAAAATGTTTTACGTTGTATTGACAATGTTAATACGCTCAAATATACTGTAACTAAGATAGAAATAGAGCCGTACCGTACAAGAGAGGTGAAGAATAATGGCAAAAACCGCAAATATTAACATCCGCATTGATCCGGAGACAAAATCAAGCGCAGAAAAGCTGTTTTCCAGCTTTGGAATTACCATTACCGATGCGATCAATATTTTTCTCTGCAAATCCATCATGGAGGGCGGCTTTCCCTTCGAAGTGAAGCAGCCGCGTTATTATGCGGAGAAAGAGGCGGCTTTGAGCGAGGCCAGAGCGATTATGGAAGGAAAGATACAGGCAAAGAATTATTCCAGTACACATGCGCTTTTTGAGGAACTGAATGGAGAAGGGGACAGGCAGTGATGTTGAAATTAGTAACCACCGGACAGTTTTGCAGAGACTATCAGCGTATGAGAAAAAAAGGCTGTGACATGAGACTGCTGGAGGAAACAGCAGAGCGTCTGCGAAGCGGCCAGCCCTTGGGGAAACACTGCCGGGATCGGGGATTGTCCGGGAAATATGCGGGTTTCCGCAGATGCTGCGTTCTGCCGGGCTGGACGCTGATTTACGCAAGAGATCGGGAGCAGGTGGTTCTGACGGCGCTTCAAAGAACGCTTCCCTTACCGGACTTGCGGATGGATGCCGAATTTCAGTGGGAGGACGGGATTATGGGAGCATTAAAAAGAGCGTATCTTTATCTTACAAGGAAAAGGGCCAGAACCATTCTTATGTCTGCAGTTCTTCTGGTGATGGGGCTTTTTCTTCTGACGGGCCTTTCCATCCGTTCAGGTGCAAAGCAGGCGGCAGAGGAAGTGCGCAGGACGATTAATACAGGGATTGTGATGGAGCTCCTGCCTATGGAGGGAAGCAGGGTCTATGATCTGTCAGTCAATGAGGAAGGGGAAACCGTGCGGACCGTGAAACTTCCCATTCTTGCGGAATCGCAGATTCATCAGCTGCTTGAAATAGAAGGGGTAGAGGGCTATTTTACGGAAATGGGTTACAGGATCGTATACACCGGTCTTAATGTGCATCCGGGAGGATATGCACGCAGCCTTGCGATGATGGAAGAAGAGGATCCGGAAGGAGCTTACTTTAATATAGAAGAAGAACAGGCCAGACAGGAGAGTGCGCTTCATTCCAATGGAGTTTATCTGGTGGAGGATGGACGCTGGCATCCTTTCTTTACAAATGGAGCGCTGGAATTGAAAGAAGGGCGCCACATAGAGCTGGGAGATGTGGGAAAGGCTGTTATATCGGAAGAACTTGCACAGCGCAATGGGCTTCGGATTGGAGACACAATTGAATCCCGCAATTATGATTTTATTACTGGGGAAAGATATGGAAGCACATTTGAATCTGAGATTGTAGGGATTTTTCAGATTAACTTTGAACAGGATCTTTCCAACTGGACAGCGGAGGACGCTGTTTTGGCAAATGTAATATTTGCCGATCCGGCCATAAATTACTGGGGACAGGTGGAATACAATACCTTTTATGGACGCAGTGTTCTGGCGCGGGAAGCGGACCGGGCAATTACGAATCTGACACTGTTTGTGGAAGATCCGATGATGCTGGAATCGGTTCAGGAAGAGCTTCTTGCCATGGATTTGGCAGACTGGAGCTATTATACCTTTAAACGTTATGATCACGATTACAAAATAGCGGCAAAGCCCCTGCTTACCATCAGCAGTCTGTCAACCATACTGGTTGTGATGATTTGTGCAGGCGCGCTGGCAGTTCTGTCCCTGATTCTGACCATGTGGATCCGAAGCAGAAAGCGTGAGATTGGGATTCTGACTTCTATCGGGACAAAAAAGAAAGAAATTCTGTTACAATTTATTCTGGAATGCTGTCTGGCAGCAGTGACGGCTTTTATCCTGGCGGGAATCCTGGCCGGACCGCTGACGAGTGCAGTTGGAAAAGGACTGGAGGGAAATATAAATGCTTCTGCCGGTGACAGTGAGTACGAGGCAGTGGTGGATGCCGAACTGAATCTTTCAGTAAACAAACTGCCATCTGGAAATATAACGCTGGAGTATGAACTGATGCCAGAGACGGCGGCTTTCGTATTTCTGGCCATGCTGCTGGTGAGCATAGCTTCCGTTGCGCTTTCTTCACGGCAGATTTTCCGGCAGAAGCCCAGTGAGGTTCTGAGAGGAGGGTGAGGTTCTTGTCTGTGTACCGCAGAGCATTTCTCTATATCGTGAGAAAAAAGGGAAAGACTGTCCTGTTACTGCTGACTTTGACCATTCTTATGGTCCTGCTGCTCATGGGAACGGCCATTCACCGGACGGCGGGAAAGGCGTCAGCGAAATTAAGAGAGGAGCTGGGAGGATATTTTAAGATTATTCCGGATTATCAGAAAATGACCATTCACCAGCAGGTGGATCAGGCATTGGTGGATCGGGTGATGGAGATAGAAGGGATCAAGATGTACAACGCCATGGATGTTCATTATCTCATGACCGGGGACTTGAACCTTACGCCGGGAAGGTTTGCCAGAGAGGGAGATGAAAAAGCGCAGACGGCCCGCTTTCTGGGCAATACTTCCAGCGGATTTCATGAGTATTTTTACCTGAATATCTTTACTTTGATCGAAGGGCGCCATCTGGCGGCGGCGGATCGGAACAAGGCCCTGATATCGAAGACTATGGCGGAGGAAAACGGAGTAGGAATTGGGGATACATTTTATGCCCGGATGACAGAGGGAGCTTCCGGAAGTTCTGTGCCGGAGACAGAAATTTCTTTTGAGGTGACAGGAATTTTTGACGAGGGTATGCAGACGGGAGTCAACGAATATACAGCTGAGTGCGATCTGTTTTCCAATTTCATTTTTATTGATTCCACGTCCAGCCAGATGATAAAGGAACAGCTGGGCAGAACAGATCATACGGCTTTTCGTGGCGGGGCCGCCTTTTTTGTAAAGGATCCCAGGGATTTGGAGGAGATTGCGGCATCTGTAGAAGCGCTGGATGGTATGGACTGGGAGCAGCTCAAATTAATAGTAAACAATTCAGCTTATGAGAGCCGCATAGAGCCTTTAAAACGTCTGGAGAGCATGACATTGCTTCTGGCGGGGCTGATTGCAGGTATTGGAGCTGTTTTAATTTCACTCCTGCTGGCGCTTTGGGAGCGGGACCGGATTCATGAGTCGGGAGTGCTGATGTCTTTTGGAATTTCAAAGGGGAATATCCTCTGGCAGCATTTGCTGGAATGCAGTGCCGTGTTTCTTCTGGCATTCTGTCTGGCGGCAGCCATATCGTATCTGGCGGCGGGGCGCATCGGAGAACAGCTGCATGAGCGCACGGCTTCTGTAGGGGAAGAAAAACAGGTGCAGGAATACAAGGGAGGAGCCGATGCGGTTTTGCTGGAAACTCTGGAAGAGGAGGAAGCATTTGTGGTGCATCTTGAACCAATGACAGCAGCTTTGTCCGGGCTGTCCGGGCTGGTTCTTACAGGTATCTGCGTAAGCATTGCATTCTGCCTTGTTGTGCGGCGCGGACCCAGAGAACTTTTGACAATCATGGAGTGAGGAGGAGGGAATGATGGCTGTATTAGAGACGAAGTCGGTTTCGTATTCTTATATAGAAGGAAAACCAGTTTTAGATCAGCTGGATTTGAGCTTTGAGAAGGGAAATATGTATGTGATTCTGGGGCCGTCCGGGTGCGGGAAGACCACGCTGCTTTCTCTGCTGGGCGGTCTGGATGTTCCCAGTGAAGGAAGGATTTTATTTGAGGGAAAGGAGATAAGGGAGATTGGGCTGGAGCGTTACCGGCACGAGGATGTTTCCTTTGTGTTCCAGAATTATAATCTTATAGACTATATGACACCGGAGGAAAATGTGGCACTTACCACAAAGCAGAATCCGCTTCCCACCCTGATTCAGCTGGGACTGACCAGGGAGGAGGCCAGGCGCAATGTGCTGAAGCTCTCCGGCGGACAGCAGCAGCGGGTGGCGGTCGCCAGAGCTCTTGCTTCTGAAGCTTTGGTGATACTGGCGGACGAACCCACCGGTAATCTGGATGAGGCCACAGCCCAGGAAATTACTGCAATACTGAAATCAGCGGCAAAGGAGTATCAACGGTGCGTAATAGTGGTTTCACATTCCAGTGAAGTGGCGAAAGAGGCGGATGTGGTGATTACACTGCGAAATGGAAGGGCAGAATAGACAGATATATTTTTACAAAGAATAATATAATAAGCAGCAATGAAGCAAAGGAGGAATTATCATGAATCAAAAGGCTGTGTACAATTTAACTTACGGTCTCTTTGTTCTCACTTCCAGCGTGGACGGCAGGGACAGTGGATGTATTATCAATACAGCCGGACAGGTGACTTCAGAGCCGAACCGGATCAGTATTGCAGTAAACAAGGGGAATTTCACCCATGATTTGGTGAAAAAGAGCGGGAGGTTTAATATTTCGATCCTGAGTGAGGCCGCCAGCTTTGATACCTTCCGCCATTTTGGCTTTCAGTCCGGCCGGGAGGTGGATAAGTTCGCAGGTTATGAGGAATGCAGGCGCAGTGAGAACGGACTTTACTATGTGACGGCGGGAACCAATGCCTATATCAGCGCGTCCATAGAGCAGTCACTGGATCTGGGAAGCCATACCTTGTTTATCGCCGGTGTGGAGGATATGGAGGTATTGTCAGATGTTCCCTCGGCTTCCTATGCTTACTATCAGTCTTCGATCAAACCAAAACCGGAACAGCCGGCAGCAGGAGGGAAAACGGTGTGGCGCTGTACGGTGTGCGGTTACGTTTACGAGGGAGAAGAGCTTCCGGCAGATTTCATCTGTCCTCTTTGTAAGCATCCGGCTTCGGATTTTGAGAAGGTGGCTGTGTAAGGCGATAGAGAATGAAAAAGCAGGCGGGTAAACGGAGTCTTTGGAGGCTCCGTTTATTGTATGTATTGCAAAAAAGGCGTTATACGTAACGACGAAGGAAAGTTGACTGAGTGAAGAACTATGTATCGAATGTTAGAATATCAGAAAACAAACTTGTGTTCTAAAATGAAATATGGTATGCTTTAAAAGTAAAATATTAATTTTATAGGTTTTTGAGGGTACCATAAGGCAGAACACATAATTTACTCTTTCTCGACCGTGCATGCCTTTATCAAGAGAGGGCAAATGAACATGAAATTACATTTGCTGGAGATATTAGGAGGCAGAAATGAATCCGATGATTAAATACAGAGGTGGAAAATCAAAAGAGATAATGCATTTTGTCAACCATATGCCGCAGGATTATGCTCGATATATTGAGCCGTTTTTGGGTGGGGGAGCTTTATATTTTTATTTGGAACCATCAAAAGCGATTATCAATGATGTTAATACGCCATTATATTTATTCTATAAGGAAATGAGTGAAAAATATTTAAAGGCGCGGATTCAGCTGGATGAATTGCAGGAATTGTATGAGAAAAATCAAAAAGAATATGAAATATTAAAAAAAGAATATCCAAAAGAGCGGGTGGAAAATAAGAATGAGGACTTGTACTATAAAATAAGGGATGCATTTAATCATAAAATTGAAACGACCTATCTGGATTCGGTGATATATTTTTTTATAAATAAAACTGCATATTCAGGAATGATACGATATAATGCGAATGGTGAGTACAATGTTCCTTTTGGAAGATATAAGAATTTTAATACAAAGCTGGTTTCAAGGGAACATTATGAGCTGCTGAAAAAAGCAGAGATATATAATGAGGATTATTCAAAAATATTTAATATGGCTGGTAACGAGGATTTCATTTTTTTGGATCCGCCTTATGATTGTGTATTTAGTGATTATGGAAATATAACATATAAAGATGGCTTTGGAGAAAGCGAACATAGAAGATTAGCCAATGATTTTAAAAACCTGCCATGCAGAGCATTGTTAGTCATAGGAAAAACGCAGCTGACAGAAGAATTGTATGGAGAGAATATTGTTGAAGAATATGATAAATCTTATGCAGTGAATATTAGAAACAGATTTAAATCAGATGCAAAACATATTATTGTCACAAACTATTAGGAGTTAAAAATGGCTTATCTGAAAAAGAGCAAAACATTATTTTTTACTACATCGCCAAGAAGTCCATTGAAAATGATACCAGAGATAAAAGTTCTACATGAACATTTTGAAGGAAGGCGATGGAATTCAGATACACAAATAGAGTTTATAAAGAAACTTTCGGAGGATTTTAATTTCGAAGGAGAAGGTTCAATAAAAAATATGGATTTTAGTGCCAGAGATCGGATAAACCGCGGTCCAAAGGCATTAGGATTTGTAGATTTGAAACCAACAATCAGGCTTACCGCTCCAGGCAGTAAATTAATCAATGATAAAAGAGTGGAAGAGATACTATTGCGGCAGCTGTTAAAATTTCAGCTGCCTTCCCCGTATCACCAGGAAACAGAAAAAACAAAGGGAATTTTTTGTGTAAAGCCATATCTTGAGATGTTTCGATTGATTTATGAACTTGGAACGATCAGCTTTGATGAATTAATGATTTTTGGAATGCAATTAACACATTATAATAAATTTGATATTATAGTTTCAAAAATAAAACAGTTCCGCAGAATGAAGGCGTATGCAAAAACAAGTTATAAAATGTTTAGGGGTGAGTATCTCAAGAAAGAAGTGGAACAGATTTATCAGGAAGATATAGAAGGAGGAGATATAAAAACAAGAGAGTCCCAAGATAAATCTTTGGATAAATTTATTCAGACAAAATCTAGAAATATGAGAGATTATGCGGATGCCTGCTTTCGATATCTGCGTGCAACGGGAATGGTGGAGATCTCCCAGAAAGGGCATTCCCTTTCAATTATGCATGAAAAGAAAAAGGAAGTAGAATTTTTCTTAAAGACAGTGGATAAAAAGCCGCTGTTTCTGGAAGACGAGAAAAGCTATAAGGAATATTTATTTAATGCCCGGCTTCCGTTGCTTTTTTCGGATGACAGAGAAAGGCTGGCTTGCCAGATAACAGAAGCAGTTGGAAAAAATATTGATTTAGAGGGGAAGTCATTAGAACAGTTAAAAGATATTTTAGACGATGTAGTACATACAAAGAAAGTACAGATTATTAATGAGCAGATTAAAAGTTTAAAGGAATATAGAGATTATGCAGACGTAATGTCTGTATTTGCAGATATTAAAGAGAAAGCGCTGTATGATGTCCCATTGATGCTTGAATGGAATATTTGGCGGGCAATGACAATGCTTGATGGAGGAAATATAAAGGCACATTTGAAATTAGATGATAGAGGGCTTCCAATGTCAACAGCGCCAGGGAATATGGCTGATATTGTCTGTGATTATGGAAATTTTGGTCTGGCAGTTGAGGTAACGATGCTGTCTGGCCATAAGCAGTATGAAATGGAGGGAGAGCCGGTTTCCCGCCATCTTGCTAAATTGAAAAAAGATATGGGTAAAGATGCCTATTGCTTGTTTATAGCACCTAAAATAAATGAATCGTGTATTGCCTATTTTTATGCTTTACATAAAATGAATATTGCATTTTATGGTGGAAAGTCAGTAATTGTTCCATTGGAGTTAGATGTGTTTATCCATATGGTAGAGCAATCTTATCGAGCAGGATATATCCCAGATTCTGAACAGATAAAACAAATTTTTGACTACTCCTTACAGCAGGCAGAAAGTGTAGAAGATGAAAAGGAATGGTATAAGAATATTAAGGATAAGGCACTAAATTGGTTGTAACCCAAAAAACCAGTTGACACTGCCAGCCGTCTGTGCTAAACTATTTCCGTGACAGAAAGCAGAGTATCCACTCTCACCTTAGCGCAGGCAGGCGTCTTGGGTTGATATCGAAAGGAAAGGGACCTTAGAGGTCTCTGTGATTTGAGATTTTAAGTGGATAGTCTGACTATCCACTTTTTTCAGTTCTTTCTTTAAGGAGGGTATTACTATCAGCGATTTAATGATTAACGAACAGATCCGCGACAGAGAGGTCCGTTTGATTGGAGCCAATGGAGAACAGTTGGGGATTATGTCCGCGAGGGATGCTATGAAGATTGCCAGAGAGGCAGAGCTGGATCTGGTAAAAGTCGCGCCGACAGCCAAGCCGCCGGTATGCAAGATTATCGACTACGGCAAGTACAAGTATGAGATGGCGCGCAAGGAGAAGGAAGCCAAGAAGAGGCAGAAGATCATTGAGATCAAAGAAGTTCGCCTGTCACCGAACATTGACGACAACGATCTCAATACAAAGATCAGCGCAGCACGGAAGTTCATCGGAAAAGGCGATAAGGTCAAAGTGACACTCCGGTTCCGGGGCAGAGAGATGGCCCATGTTCAGCATGGCAGACAGATTCTGGATGTGTTTGCTGAGAAGATGTCCGATATTGCGGTTGTGGAGAAGGCGCCCAAGCTGGAGGGCCGTCAGATGTTGATGTTTTTGACTGAGAAACGTCAGTAAGATCAGGGAATCAACCTGCATGCAGGAATGATTTGATAGAGTATGAAAATGAAACTATGACAGGAGGAGTATATAAAATGCCTAAAATGAAGACAAGCAGAGCGGCTGCAAAACGTTTCCACAAGACAGGAACCGGCAAGTTAAAGAGAATGAAAGCTTACAAGAGCCATATCTTAACCAAGAAATCTCAGAAGAGAAAGAGAAATCTGAGGAAAGCAGCCATTACAGATGCAACCAATGTTAAGAATATGAAGAAGATTCTGCCGTATCTGTAATATAGTTCAGACATGCGGAAAGTTTTCTGCTGACAGTATGTCCAAGCTGTACATGGATGAAAGAAGATTATCCGTAAATTTCAAGGAGGAGAGAAAAGATGGCAAGAGTGAAAGGCGGTTTAGGCGCTAAAAAAAGACATAACAGAGTATTAAAGCTGGCGAAGGGCTACAGAGGAGCCAGAAGTAAACAGTATAGAGTAGCAAAGCAGTCTGTCATGAGAGCACTGACCAGCTCTTATGCGGGAAGAAAGCAGAGAAAGCGTCAGTTCCGGCAGCTGTGGATCGCGCGTATCAATGCGGCAGCCAGAATGAATGGTCTGTCCTACAGCAGATTTATGCACGGCCTGAAGCTGGCAGAGGTTGAGCTGGATCGGAAGATCCTGGCTGACATGGCAGTGAATGATGCGGCAGGCTTTGCAACCCTGGTAGAGCTGGCCAAGGGAAAGCTGGCATAAGAGAACAGAAAACGAGAAAGAGCCATTGCAGAACGGAAGAGAAGTCTTTCGTGCGCAGTGGCTTTTTGTGTCAATATGCAGGCTGACGTTTGACAAATAAAAGAACCGTGTTATAATTAGCAGTGTATGAAAGAGAGTGCTAATCAGTAAGAGGTGTAAGCCTCACCATAGAGAAAGAAGGAATGAAACAATGACAGAGATTACGATTATTTCCGGCTTCCTGGGAGCCGGAAAGACAACCCTGATCAAGAAGCTTCTCACGGAAGTTTTTCAGGGGGAGAAGATTGTACTGATTGAAAATGAATTCGGAGAGATAGGAATCGACGGCGGTTTTCTGAAAGATGCGGGAATCCAGGTGAATGAGATGAACTCAGGCTGTATCTGCTGCTCACTGGTAGGAGATTTTGGGACAGCGCTGAAAGAGGTCCTGGATACCTATGCGCCAGATCGAATTCTCATAGAGCCGTCAGGGGTAGGAAAGCTTTCGGATGTGGTAAAGGCAGTGGAGCAGACAGCAGGTTCCATGGATGTTCATATTGACAGCTCCATTGTGGTAGTGGATGGAAAGAAATGTAAAATGTATATGAAGAATTTTGGCGAGTTCTTCAATAATCAGGTGGAACATGCAGGGACCATTGTCTTAAGCAGAACCCAGAGCATGACAGATGAGAAGCTGGAGGAATGTGCGGCGCTCCTTCGCGGGCACAATGGACATGCAGCGATGATTACAACTCCCTGGGATGAACTGGACGGAAAACAGATTCTGGCAGCTATGCATCATGTGGAGCTGGAGATGGAAGAGCATCATCACCATCATGAGGAGTGCGGCCATGAGCACCACCATCATGATGGAGAATGCGGTCATGAGCACCACCATCATGATGGAGAATGCGGCCATGAGCACCACCATCATGATGGAGAATGCGCTCATGAACATCACCACGAACATGATGAGCACTGCACTTGTGGATGCTGTGATCAGGAACATCACCATCACGATGGCCATCACCATGCAGACGAGGTGTTCACCAGCTGGGGAGTGGAGACGGCGCACAAGTATACGGCAGAAGAACTTCAGCAGATCCTGGAGGAACTGGGCGGTTCTGAGAAATACGGCGTGATTCTCCGGGCCAAGGGCATCATTCCGGGTACTGACGGAGGCTGGATGCAGTTTGACTTTGTACCGGAGGAATATGAGGTCCGGGGCGGGAGTCCCGACTATACGGGGCGTCTCTGTGTGATCGGGTCGAAACTCAATGAGGAAGCATTAAAAGAGCTGTTTCATATTATATAGGTCAAGCAAAACAGGGGATTTGGTGAAATGTTCTGTTACATCCCCGGAACTGGAGTAGGTGAAACCACATGAGTTTGATGAATAAAGTACCAGTTTATATCGTAAATGGCTTTCTGGAGAGCGGCAAGACCTCCTTTATTCAGGAGACTTTGTCGGATCCTTATTTTTCTGACGGCGGCAGGACGCTGCTTATTGCCTGCGAGGAAGGGGAAGAGGAGTATGACAGCCATATTCTGGAATCTTATGATACGGTAATGACTGTGGTGGAGGGAAAGGAAGCGTTTACGCCAAAGTTTCTGGAAGACTGCAGGAAGGAATATAAGCCCACACAGGTGATGATTGAGTATAACGGCATGTGGGGGATGCAGATGCTTCGGGAAATGCAGCTGCCAAAAGGCTGGTTTCTGGCCCAGGGCATTACCATGGTGGATGCTGGGACCTTTGATCTCTATATGCAGAATATGAAGTCTCTGTTTATGGATATGGTTCAGGATTCGGATCTGGTTATCTTTAACCGCTGTAAAGAAGGAACCAATGCAGCTTCCTATAAGAGGAATATCCGGGCAGCCAATCCCAGGGCGCAGGTGGAGTTTGAGAAGGAGAACGGGGAGCTGTTTGAGTATGAGGAGGAACTTCCCTTTGATCTGAATGCTGAGATTATCGATATCGGGGATATTGATTACGGAATCTGGTATCTGGATGCCATGGACCATCCGGAGCATTATGCCGGGAAAACCGTCCGTTTTAAGGCGATGGTGATGCGTCCCAAGGAGCTGGAAGAAGGATATTTTGTGCCAGGCCGCAGAGCGATGACCTGCTGTGCCGATGATACCGTGTTCCTGGGCTTCCTCTGCAAGTCTCAGAATGTGAATAAGCTCCGGAACCGGCAGTGGCTGACTGTCACAGCTAAGGTGAAAGTGGAGACCCGCAAAGAGTACTCTGGAGAGGAAGGGCCGGTGCTTTACACCAAAGCGCTGAAATCGGTGGAGAAGCCGGAGGAAGAGATGGTGTATTTCTGAGATCATCATAAACAGAAATAATCAAGCTGGCTTTCGGTTGCAAGCGGCATATGCAGCCGGAGCTGGTTTTTTTGTCTCTATAAGCCTGCCAGCATCTTGTCTGAGGTAAAGCGTACCTTTGATATTGACGTGATTGGGGGCATATGGTATTATGACACAGGCTTTTCTGATTTTTGTGTTGACTATGGCCGGAAAGCGGCCTATATGGAGGGCAGGCGTATGGATTATTCAGGGAAAATTTTTGAACGGACCAGTGAAGAAGCTTTGGATATTGAGAACTGTGAGCAGCACAGTGGTATGCAGAGCGTTCAGAATCTGGAAGCCGTCATCAATGAGGGGCTTCGTGCCGCTCTGCTGGAGGAGACTCCGGATCAGTCCCTGGAGGTGCTGCTGGAGCATCTGGGAAAAGCGCTGAACGGGGAACGGACCTACATATTTGAGCAGAATGAGGCTGGCGGCGATGATAACACCTATGAATGGACGGCCGACGGGGTACAGCCGGAAAAGGAAAACCTTCAAAATGTTCCCTCCGAGGTGTGCGCAAGCTGGTATCAGAAATTCAGTATAGGAAGGCACATCGTCATTGAGAGTCTGGAAGATATCCAGGAGACGGACCCTCTTCAGTATGAGAATCTGAAGCGGCAGAGCATTCATTCTCTTGTGGTGGTTCCTCTTTATGATGGTAAAAAGATTATTGGCTTTTACGGCGTAGACAATCCGCCTGTGAAATCCTTGGAATATGCATCAAATATACTCCAGACTGCTGCATACTTTATCGTATCTTCCCTGAAGCGGCGGAACCTGTTCCGTAAGCTTCAAAAACGAAGCTACAATGTTCTCCATGCACTCAGTGTGGACTATCTGGGTATCTACCAGGTGAATTTTGACACAGGAGAATGCGAGACATACCGGAGCAGCGGACGGCTGGGCATGGATTGGGCCGCCTATTTTGCGGACGGCTATGAGACAGCGATGGAGCGGTACATTTCCAGGTATGTGGCTCCCAGGGACCAGGAACGGATCCGTGCTGTGACGAAAAAAGACTATGTGCTCAAACAGCTTCGGACAAAGAAAAAATTTTCTGTCCGATACCAGGTAAAAGACAGTTCCTATGGACTGAAGCACCTGGAGATTCATTTTTCTGCCACAGAAAAGACGGAAAAAGAAAACTGTGCAATTTTTGCACAGCGGGATATCAATGCAGTTGTGGAGCAGGAGGAAAAGTATAAATCAGAGGCAAGGCAGAGCCTGGAGGATATCCTGGAGGGCGCAAGGACCGGTATCTGGACAATTGAGCTGGAGGATGGCTGCCAGCCGAGGATGTATGCAGACCGGACCATGCGGATTCTCTTGGGTGTATCGGATGCGGTTGATCCGGAGGAGTGTTACCGGCACTGGTTTGAAAATATTGAACCGGACTATGTGGAGATGGTGCAGGAAGCGGTACAGGAGATGCTGGGAACCGGGCGGGCCGAGGTGATTTACCCCTGGAATCATCCGGAACTGGGGAAGATTTATGTCCGTTGCGGTGGTGTGCCGGACAAAACATTTAAAAAACCAGGTGTCTGTCTGAACGGGTATCATCAGGATATCACAGAAACCATGGTAACGAGGAAAAAGCAGGAGCAGTCTATCTTGGAGCTGCTGGAAAGAGTAAGGCGGGCAAATTCAGCAAAAAGCGAATTCCTTTCTCATATGTCCCATGATCTGCGCACGCCCATCAACGGAATTCTGGGAATGCTGGCCATTCTGGAAAAAAATCAGGATGATGAAGAGCGGCAGAGAGAGTGCCAGAAGAGAATCCGTGTGTCAACGGAACATCTTTTGTCTCTGGTGAACGATGTTCTTCAGGTAAGTAAGCTGGAGAGCGGAAGAATGGCGGCGGTGGAGGAACCATTTGACCTTCATCGTATATTGGAAGACAGCATTACGATTCTCTCCCCACAGGCGGAAGAGGGGGAAATTCACCTGGAGCTGGAGGAGGCGGATTTTAAGCACAGCAGACTGATCGGAAATCCGCTGCATTTGAAGCAGATCCTGATGAATGTTATTGACAATGCCCTGAAGTATAACCGTCCTCACGGTTCCGTGTTTGTCCGGGTAAAGGAAACTGCCTGCCAGGATGGAACTGCAGACTACCGGTTTGAGATCGAGGATACAGGAATCGGAATCGGAAAGGACTTTAAAAAGCACATTTTTGAACCCTTTACCCAGGAGTATCAGGGAGCAAGGACCAATTACAGCGGCGTTGGGCTTGGCATGTCTATTGTGAAGAAGCTGGTAGACCGGATGGAGGGGGCCATTGAGATAGACAGCCAGATTGGAAAAGGAAGTGTGGTCCAGATTATCCTGCCCATTCACGTGGATGAGACACAGCACAGCCAGTCTGTGGATGAGGAGCGGAATATAGAGGGCAGTATAGACGGGATGTGCGTCCTTCTGGTGGAGGATAACGAGATTAACTGTGAGATCGTAGAGGACATTCTTAGGGAGGCGGGCGCAGAGGTTGTAACCGCCAATGATGGAAAAGCTGCTGTGGATGCATTCGTTGTGTCTGAGCCTGGAACGTTTGACTGTGTGCTGATGGATTTGATGATGCCGGTCATGAACGGATATGAGGCAGCCCGCGTGATTCGCGGACTGGAACGGAAAGATGCAGAAACTGTCCCCATTATCGCACTGTCGGCCAACGCATTTGAAGAGGACATTGCTATGGCAAAAGATGCTGGAATGAATGAGCATCTGGCAAAACCGGTTGATATGCAGAAGATGTTTGAGGTCATGAAGCGGCTGCGGTAAAAAATACAAAAAAACAGAGAGAATGGAGATTGAAGAAGTATGAAAAGCATAGCTTCGCCGCGTTCTTTAAAAATCAGCATCGCCGTGATTATCTGCTTGAATATTTTCATTTTTTCGTTTTTGGGAATATCCATAAACAAAATGAGCGAGAGCACGATTGAAGATATAGGCACTGCTTATATGGCTGGAATGAATGAACAGGTATCGTTACATTTTGAAACGATTATTGATCTCCGCCTGACTATGGCAGAATCGATCGCGCACATTGCAAAAGATGATGAAAATTACAGCTATGGCTCAAAGGAAGAGATAGAATACGGTGCGAAGGCAAGACATTTTTTATGTGCCGCTCTGTATTCTTCCGATGGCAGAATAGAAATGATTTATGGTGATTCTGTGGAGTTAAACCACCCGGAACCATTTTTAAACAGTTTGAAAAATGGGGAGCGCAGAGCAGCTTCCGCTGTTGACAGCAGTGGAAATGGCGTGATTTTGTTTGGAGTTCCCTGTGAATATCCTATGTCTGATGGAAGCGGAAGCCTTGCCATTGTTGTGGGGCTTTCTTCTAAGTATATGGGCGAGGTTCTCTTTCTTGATTCGGATAGTTCGCTGATTAATGCTTATGTTATACGCAAGGATGGCAGCTGTGTTGTTCAGGAGGAAGGCAGCAGCCATAAGAATTATTTTGACAGGCTTTACAGCATTTTTGATGGTCAGAACGAGGAAGCAGATTATTATATCGAGCAAATGAAGACTGCTATGAATGCAGGTGAAGATTATTCCGTTATTTTGAAAAGCGGCGGAGTACGCCGCCATCTATACTGTATAAATCTTCCCTATTGTGAATGGTATCTGGTGACAGTCCTTCCGTTTGACAGATTGGATCATGAAATTTCGGGTATGGGCAGCCGCTGGCTAATCATGGTTTATGCTGCTTCGACTGCCGTTATTGCCATGCTTCTTTACATATTCTTTCAGTATTTAGGGACATTCAAAAAACAGGTATCTGAATTGAAGCGCATGAATATTGAGATGGATGCTGCGCGGAAAGCCGCGGAAAAGGCACAGAAAGAAGCGGAACACGCCAATGCGGCAAAGCAGGAATTTCTGTCCAGTATGAGTCATGATATACGTACGCCCATGAACGCTGTAATCGGTATGACATCCTTAGCTGCAGCCAATACGCACAATCCGGAACAGGTCCAGGGATATCTGCGGAAAATTGCATTATCCAGTAAACATCTGCTGAGTCTTATTAATGATGTACTTGATATATCAAAGATTGAAAGCGGCAAAATGACGCTTAATATCAGGGCAGTGTCATTAAGGGAGGTTATGGAAAGCATTGTCAATATTGTGCAGCCACAGGTTGAGGCGAAAAATCAGCAGTTCAACGCGGCTGCCTATGAAATTCTTTCGGAAGATGTTTACTGTGACAGTGTGCGGCTGAATCAGGTGCTGATAAACCTGCTGGGGAACGCGGTCAAATTTACGCCGGTTTGCGGCTCTGTTCAAGTAACGCTGTATCAGGAGGAACTGCCAGAGGATATTTCCTGTGTCCGTACCCATTTTATGGTGAGCGATACGGGGATTGGCATGTCAAAGGAGTACCAGAAGGAAATTTTTAACTCTTTTAGCAGAGAGGACAGCACCCGCGTACAGAAAACTGAGGGGTCAGGGCTTGGAATGGCAATTACCAAGTATATTGTAGATGCCATGGACGGCACTATTTCTGTCCGGAGCGAGCAGGGCAGAGGCAGCGAATTCCACGTTGTTCTTGATATGAAAAAGGCTGAGGGAGAGGAGATTAATACGGTGCTTCCCCACTGGCGTATACTTGTAGTGAGTGAGGATGAGCGGCTGTGCAGGAATGCGGTTCAATCCTTAGAAGCAATCGGTATGAACGCGGAATGGTGCCTGAGTACGCAAGAGGCAGTGGAGCGGATCGATGTGTGCCGGTGCAGGAATGAAGGTTATCGGATGGTTCTGCTGGATTGGAAATTACCGGGTATGAATGGGATTGCGGCTGCACGGGAAATCCGTTTGAAATATGGGGAAGACAGTCCGGCTTTGCTGTTATCGGCCTGTGATTGGAGCGGGATAGAGAAAGAGGCCAGAGAAGCGGGAATTACCGGATTTGTTTCTAAGCCCCTGTTCAAATCTACACTGCTTGATGCCCTGAAAGGATTGGCGGGTATTCCAGGAGAGACAGCCGCAGATGTCAAAGACAGGATTGATTTGGCGCTCAGAGGAAAACGCATTTTACTGGCGGAAGACAACGAGCTGAACTGGGAAGTTGCAAGGGAGCTGCTTTCTGACCTGGAAATCGAATTAGATTGGGTTGAAAACGGGAAAATCTGTGTAGCACAATTTGAGAAATCTCCGGTCGGATATTATGACGCGGTTCTTATGGACGTACGGATGCCGATCATGGACGGTTACGAGGCGGCCGGCGCCATCCGGAAGCTGGAACGCGGGGATGCCGATATTCCGATTATTGCAATGACTGCCGATGCTTTCTCAGAAGATGTTCAAAAGTGTCTGGAGTGCGGTATGAATGATCATTTGGCAAAACCCATTGATATTCAGGCAGTTGCACGTAAGTTAAAGAAATATTTGAAGTAAGAGGAGAACGGAGTCGAAAAAGGAACGGGCAGCTACACCTCCGGCCGCCGGTACTCCAGCAGCAGATTCTTCAAATCAATCATAGAATTCGTAAGGCGCTTGTCCTTATGGTAAACCAGATTAAAGGTGCGGTTCCAGGCGTTCTCCGGGTGGGGAAGCATGTGGATCGTGCCTTTTAGCACTTCCTCCTCAATGAGCCGCACGGAGATAACAGCCAGACAGTGGTTGTAGAGAATGGCATGCTTCATGGCCTCCGGGAAGGGAGCTTCCACCCGGCAGCGGATCTGGATGTGGTTTTCCTGCAGGTATTCTTCAAAGAGAGCTCTGGTCCCGCTGCCTTTTTCCCGCATGACGAAATCCATTCCCTCCAGATCTTTTGGCTGAAAGGAATGAAAGACAGCAAAGGGGTGGCCGCTTGCGCAGGCCAGAACCAGGTAATCCTCCACCATGGGAATGCTGATGAGATCCGGACTTTTAATTACACCCTCCACCACAGCCGCGTCCAGCTCGGAGCGCAGAAGCTTCTCCTCGATCGTGGCCGTATTGCCAATGAAGGAACATGTGTCAACCAGAGGCATCCGCTGCCGAAAGTTTTCCAGAAGAGAGGGCAGGAGACAGGAACCAACGGTAACTGTGGCCCCTATACGAAAATGTTCAATCTTTGTGTCGTCCTGCATACGGGCTTCCAGATCCTCAAAAGCATGAACCACGCTCCGGGCCAGTTCCAGAAGCTTCTGCCCGGATTCCGTGATGTACAGCCGTTTGGACAGCCGGTCAAAGAGCTGGGTGTGATAATGTTCCTCCAGCTCGTGAACAGCCTGGCTGATGGTTGGCTGGGTCAGATAAAGCGCTTTCGCTGCCAGGCTCATTTTCCCTGTCTCTGCTACCGCAAGAAATATTTTCAAATGCCGGATGGTCATAAGTATGTCTCCCGTTTCAGTCTTAGAATATCCCTGTTCAAATATTCACATATATATCTGAATAAAATAGTACCATTTCTGCAAGGTATTGACAAGTGACATAGAAACGGAGATCACAGCTCAAAAAGAACAAAAGATGATGCAGATATGATGTAAATTTGATTCTGTTATGATGTAGTCTTCTGCTAGAATAAGCATTAGATAAAGAATGGCAGAGGGGAGAAGACCATGAAAAAACGGACGAATAGCATTCACAAAATCTTATTGCTTTTATTTTGCATCGGGATCAGCACACTTGGCGCATCTGGCAGAACTGTACGGGCTTCACAGGAAGAACCGGAAGCTGTACGGTGCCTTTTGCAGACGGCCGGCAATGGGGCACCGGATATAGAAGGGAAATCTGCGCTTGAGGGGCAGATGAAGGGGAATGAGGAATGGTTTTTTGAGGAAGCAGAGCGTCAGGGAGTGGAGAGGGAGCTGGCAGAGAAGCTGTTTGGAAGGCTTTTGGCAGATGGCATATTCCAGAATGGCATTATGGAGCTGACAGGACTGCGCATAGATGACATAGACGGAAACGGCCGCATGGATATGCTGGTTATGGTACAGGATGCAGAAGCGGCCGCAGCTTACGGGGCAGGCGGATTATGGTTTTATATAAATGAGGACAGGCCCTGCTGCTTTTCAGAAGAGGAATGTTCGTATTCCGGAGCCTTCGATATGTTCTGGGAGGATGTGGACAATGACGGAAATATAGAGATTATCTTCCGTGCAGAGGGATCCGGCTGCGGCGCAGCTGGGGATTCCTGCAAAAAGGTTTTTAAATACAAAGATCATGCTATAGAGCAGATGGAGCTTCCCTCAGACTTTGAAGTAAATTATGACTGTGGTCTTACGGTGGATGTGATTCAAGACCCGGACACAGACAGTTATTGGGCGTACTGTCCATATTTAGATGAGATTATTTCATTTTCCGGGGAAAATGAATGCGGGCTTTCGGAAACGGCACAAGTCACAGGCGGAAATGTACGGGGATATTCGGATTTGTCTGTGACGGAATATGAAGGAAAGCATGTATTGCAGGCTTCTGAGTATCTGTACGGAGAAGACGGAGCAGGAGACTGTGCTGCCACTGCACAGTTTTTAATCACATGGGAAGAAGACGGAACGCCGGTAGTGCTCAATTGGCGGGTTGAAGAAGAAATCTGATCATAAATGGGAATGAAAAGCACAATTCCATGCTGGTTCTAAATGAACGGCATGTGGATTGTGTTTTTTTGATCAGGCGTATAAAGAAAATCCTATAAATTAATAGGTTTTTTCTATGTTATTCATAATATAATATCATTTTAATTATTAACTGGCAAGTGCTATAATAAATTTAAATAAGGCATCTGGGTAAATTTGACACAGAATTGTTAAAAAAATCACGAAAAAAGAAAGGGGATTTTACCGATGAAAGTACTCATTATCGGGGGCGTTGCGGCCGGAACCAAGGCGGCAGCCAAAATCAAACGGGAAGATCGCAGCTGTGAGGTGACAATTCTCACGAAAGGGAAGGATATTTCCTATGCAGGCTGTGGTCTTCCTTATTACGTGGGCGGCGTAATTCCCACAAAAGAACAGTTGATTGTGAATACGCCGGAGTCGTTTTCCAGGCTTACGGGCGCAGAGGTTCTCACAGAGACTGAGGTGACAGGTGTGGATACGGCGGCAAAAACCGTGACAGCCGTACATAAGGGGGAGAGCAGCACCTACAGCTATGACAAGCTGATCATTGCTTCCGGCGCATCACCCTTCCGGCCCCAGATTGAGGGTCTTGATCTGGAAAATGTATTCTTTATGCGGACGCCGGACGATGCCATTGCCCTCAGAGAGGCTGTGGAGGCTGGAAAGATTAAGCGGGCTGTGGTGGCAGGCGGCGGATTTATCGGCCTTGAGGTGGCAGAGAATCTGGCGGAAAAAGGCGTGCGGGTGAATGTAATTGACTTTGCGCCCCATGTACTGCCGAATTTCCTGGATCCGGAGCTTTCTGAGTATGTGGAAAATAAGATGGCAGATGCAGGAGTCAATCCCATGACCGGCGTTTCCCTAGAGGGCGTCATTGGAGACGGCAGGGTGGAGAAGGTACAGACCAGCAAGCGGGCCGTGAAGGCCGACGCGCTTATTCTGGCTATCGGAATCCGCCCCAACACGGCATTTCTGGAGGGAAGCGGTATTGAGATGTTCAAGGGCACCATTCTCACAGACAAACACTTACGGACCAATGTGGAGGATGTATATGCCATCGGCGACTGTGCCATGGTAACCAACCGTGAGACGGGTGAGCCCGCCTGGTCTCCCATGGGTTCTACAGCGAATATTGCAGGGCGCGTGCTGGCGAAGAACCTCTGCGGCGCTGACATTGAGTATGCCGGTGTTCTCGGAACGGGTGTTGCCAAGCTTCCGGGCGGGATCAGCACAGGACGTACCGGCCTTACAGAGACAGCAGCAAAGGCAGCAGGCTATGATGTGGTTTCGGTGCTCTGCGTGGTGGACGACAAGGCTCATTACTATCCGGGAGCAGGTTCTTTCATTATTAAGATGACAGCAGATAAGACCAGCCGGAAATTCCTGGGAATTCAGGTGCTTGGAACCGGTGCGGTTGACAAGGTAACCGATATCGCAGTAACAGCTGTTTCTCTGGGAGCGACGGTAGACCAGCTGGAGAATCTGGACTTTGCTTATGCACCGCCCTTCTCCACCGCGATTCATCCCTTTGCCCATGCACTGAATATTCTGCTGAATAAGATGAGCGGCGCGTTTGAAACCTTTACACCAGC
>CATJHO010000063.1 GCA_949740535.1 uncultured Lachnospiraceae bacterium | reverse complement strand
CCTGTAAGGTGTTTCCTTAATTCGTCCATGTTTTTTTGGACATAAAGGTATACCTGTAAGGTGTTTCCTTGACTCGTCCATGTTTTTTGGACATAAAAATACCGCAGAAACAAAAAACGCCCCTGTATAGGGACGAAATTTTCCGCGGTACCACCCTGGTTCCTGCTTTTCGCAGGCTCTCATTCTATACGTAACGTGTACAACCCGTCACCGCCTACTGTACGTTTCAACGGTGCTGCTCCGGTGGGAAATTCAATGGTTCTCTGAACTTGGGACTGCTCTCAGCCGGTGACATTCCCTCTCTGGCAGAAGAAGAACCATCTACTATGCACCTTCACTGCATTTGATTTTTTCTGCTGGGATTTATTCTATAACAGATATCCCGGAATTGTCAAGTATTTTCAAAAACACAATCTCCCTTAAGAAATATTATTTTTCTCACCCTTCAGCAGGCTTCTGTAACGGGTTACCATGCGGAACTGCTCTTCAAAGTAAGAATTGATCTCTGCTCCCAGAAGGATGATGTACATACAGAAGTACAGCCACAGCATCACAAGAATGATGGTCGTCAGGCTTCCGTACATATTGCTGAGTCCCGGCGTAAAAGTCACGTACAGGGAAAAGCCGATGGAGAAAAGATACCAGCAGACAGAGGAAAATACCGCTCCTGGAGCCTGGCTGTAAAGTCTGGCCTTTCGATTGGGCACAAATTTATACAGGATCATAAACACCAGAGTCAGAAACGCAATGGACACAATGTCCTTCATCCGCAGAATCATCCCCGTAATCACGGCCAGAAAGGGCAGATGCACGACTGCTGCCTGATGAATGGAGTTGCCAAACACCAGAACCACCAGAGTCAGGATAATGGAAATTACGAATATAACGGTATAGATGGCGGAGCGGAACCGCAAAATCACATAATTGCGCTGTTCTGCCACATCATAGATGGTGTTCATTCCCCGCATAAGCGCCAGAAAACCTTTTCCTGCAGACCAGGCCACGGTAATCGCAGAAAGGGAAACGGTAACTGCAGTTTTGCTGTATACCTCGTTGATAATATCGATCACAAAGCCGTCCATACTGTCTGGCAATACCATCTGGGCCGCGGAATAGAGATCGGACTGGGTCAGGGTCGTGTAGCGCAGCAGGGTAAGCAAAAGGATGATAAAAGGGATAAAGGAAAGCATGATAAAATAGGCGCTCTGGGCTGCATAGGCGCCTACATGATCTTCCTGCATGGCCCTTAGAAATCCACGGATTAATTTTATCACTTTATTCATAAAAAGCATTTTTATATTACCGGCTCCTTTTTCGTCTGGCTTCCTGACGGCGCAGAGACTGCTCTTTTTTCGATGTTCTCTTAATTTTCCTCACAGTGCATTCAAAAAACCGGCGTTTTTCGGCACTGCTCATTGAGAATCATAGCATAGATTCGGAATCGGCGTCAATTGTACTTCGGTATAAAAGAACCGGAGGATGTCTTCACAGGTTTTCCCCTGGGCAGCCATGGTGTTGGCGGCGTTCTGGCTCATACCTACGCCGTGTCCGTAACCGCCGCCCTGGAAATGGAAGGCGGTAAGCGCTTCTTCCTCGTTATAGACGGGTGTGACAATGAAATAGGCGCTTGGCAGCAGGGTTGTGCCTTCTGCGGTGGTGCCGTCCTGGCGGTGGACGGTGCCGCCTTTGGGATTCAGAAGCGCCCGCACATTGTATTCCGTCGTAATCTCAATGGTCCGGCGGCTCCCCTGAATCCGCATACGGTGAACTGCTCCTCCTTCGTTCCGCTCCAGCACTTCGATCTCTTCTATGGTTCCTATATCCTCAACGGGATGGCTGACATAATCTCTGCCCTGCTTTGTCAATACCGCTTCGGGATTGGCCTCATAACGGTTCTTAAGAACCTGATTCAGATTCTGCGAAAGGGTTTCCACGTCCATCTCAGTCTCCCAGCGGTACCAGCTGACAGCCGAATCAAAGCAGGTGTCGTCTCTGTCTGTGATAAAGGCTGTAAACGTCTCTTCATCGGACATATCCATGATTTCGCCGGATTCATTTACAGTCTTTCCGCTCAGATAGGGGGTAAGCTCCACAGAGCCCTCCCACCAGATTTCTTCATTGCCTGTATAACCACAGGATGTAGAAAAATAATAAGCCGTAATGGGCTGTCCCTGGCTGGTCAGGATCAAATCCGCTGTCTCCGCCACCGCCTGGCTGGTCCCTTCTGCCTGCCCGGTATTATTGTAAACCTGATAGCGGACGCTGTCGTCCACATGTGCCATATATTCCGGGTAATCATAGGATTGAAGGTGCTTGTATGCGTAGGTCCGGGCACAGACGGCCTGAGCTTTCAACGCCTCCTTTTCATAGCGGGAGGGCATTTCACTGGGGACCACATAGTTCAAATAAGTTTCCAGGGGCACTTCATTGACCAGGACAAATCCCTGCTCCACCGGCCAGACCTCCAGGGTTCCCTCATAAGCAGGCACACCGTTTCCCCGGTTCACACTTTCCACGGAAATAAAAGAGGACTCCCCCTCTTCCAGGGGGCTAATCACAAAACAGGAAGGCACCTCTGCCAGCAGTTCTCCGTTCAGAAACAGGCTCCCCTCCTCCCATGCAAAGGAAAGATCCACGCCGCCTTCATACGCTTCTTCCACCGCTCCTTCTTCCCTGGGAACATTCCCGGTTACTGCCAGCTCCCGGTCTGAAGTAAGCCTGACCCTTTCATGCACCTCTCCCGCAAACTCATCGGTCTTCAAAAGCACACGGATTCTGCCGTTATATTCCGGCATGGGAATCTCCTGCTCCGCCTCTGGTTCCGGATCCGGCTCCTGCTCTTCCTGTATTTCTGCCAGCGGCGGTTCCCCGTTCCCTTTCGGCTCTTCGGGCTCTGCGCTCTTCCCAACCAGAAGAACCAGCAGAATCAAAACTCCGATCCCCAGCAGATACAGCTTTGTTTTCACCATTGGATCTGTCTGTCTTCCCATCGCAACCTGTCCTTCAAAATCAATCTTATCCTTCAGTTTATTCGCAAGCTCTTTTATTCAGAACTCAAAACAGAATCCGGCTGCTCTTAACCCACATAACCCTTCCATACTCCCTGGCAGGATCGAAAAAGCAGCCGTTTTCCGGCTGCTTTTCTCTACTGTAAACCCAAAATGCCGTTCCCGCAATTTTGACGCCTAGCAGAGCTAGGTGGGTAACCTCAACAGCCTTTCTGCCTTCCACTGCAAAACGGAGGCCTGACATCCGGGCTGAGATATTGGAATCCCATGAACGTAAATGTAGGTTCAAAATAGCGGTTTGACGAACACCCCAGGATTTACTTCTTTATCTTTTGTCATTATAACTCATTCTATGCCTGTTGGCAACTAAAAAATTTTATACCAGATTTATCCTTGAACGTTTCTGCTTAAGTGTAAAGAACCTGTGGACAGGCTTAAAGATAAAACTCATGCCCATGATAATCCAGCACCTTTGTCAGCCGGTTTCGGAACCACTGAAGATTCTCCGGATTGGCATGCGCCGGAGCTACAAAGTACAGCGCCCCCTTTGAAGCATCTTCGCCGCAGAGCGCCCGCTCCACTGCTTCCACAGTCTCTTCCGTGACCTTCACCCGCTCAATCTTTCCCGTAGCCACTGGTGAAAACTGCGCTTTCCCGCCAGCCTTTTGATACACCACTCCTTCAATGGTGTCTGGAAATCTGGAACTTTTCACACGATTCAATACTACATTGGCCACCAGCATTCTCCCTGTTATATCTTCCCCGGAGGCCTCTGCCTCCACAATTTTAAGCAGGGCTGTATAGTCTGCCTCGGATACTTCGTAAATCCACGAATTTGCTGTTTCCTCTTCCTTCGCAGCTTCCTCCGCTGCTCTTTGTTCGGCCTCGATTCGTTCCTGCTCTGCCGCTTCGGCCTCCTCTCTTAACCGTTCTTCTTCTATTTCCTGTTCCCTGCGTATTCTCGCAAGTTCTATATCGGTTTCTTCCATTAACTGTCCTCCTGCTGTGGTAAATACACCACAGGGAATACTTTCGCTTTTGTAAGAGATATTGTTGGTTGCTTTTACTTCTTTCGTATCGGCAGTCACTATCAGCATAGCCCCTGCCAATCCCAGCACAATTGCACAATCTCTTAACTTATTCATAATACATTATTATAAAAATCTTCCTCTTGTCCGTCAACCGGACATCCGAAATTTTGTTACTGTTTTTGTAAATTTATTCCTTTTTTATACAATTATGCAAATATTCCTGTGATTTTTCACAAATGAACAGAGGTAAATGTGAAAAAATTAGAATCTTTTCTGGTTCTACTCTGCATAAAATAATTTCGTATATGTTACATTTACAAGCACAGGATTTAACATTTTCGCAATATTTCATATCAGACAGGCATGAAAAGGCCTGTCCGAATCTTTGGGAGGTCCTTATGAAAATCCATCAGACAGCCAATTTAACTGCCGGCATTCTCTTCACTCTGATCCTTAGCACCCTGCTGCATTTCTGCTATGACTGGAGCGGCCACAACCCCTTCGCCGCCTTATTTCTTCCCATCAATGAATCTGTATGGGAGCATCTGAAAATGCTCTTTTTCCCTGCCCTTATCTATACCCTTTTTGAAATTTTTGCCCTCTCCAAAACCTCTGCCCGTTTCCTGAGCGCCAGAACCCTTGGTATGGTTCTGGGCATGTTTTTCATCGTGTCCTCCTTTTATACCTGCACCGGCATAACCGGAAAACACTCCCTGGCAATGGATATCCTGATCTTTATACTGGCCGTGCTTGCCGCCTTTCTCCTCTCCCGCTGTCTGGAAGTACACTGCCCGGCAGTATGCCTCCCCTCATGGCTCAGTTCTGTCATCCTGCTTCTGATAGTCCTCTGTTTCTTCATTTTTACCACCCGCCCGCCTGCACTCCCGCTCTTCCAGGATCCGGCCAGATAAGCCTGGGGCAGTTTCCACAACAAATCACTGGCATTTTCCCACCCTGTATGGTATGCTTAAAAATAACTGTGGTTCAGCGAAACCGCTGCCCTCACTTGTCAATGGCATACGCGCCCCTGTCAAAAGAGGATATAGGAAATGCATCAAAAGCAGCCGCCGCCCGGTGCTGTCTGGAAGGGAGTTATACAAATGAACTATCGATTGGGAGAACTATTCTGCGGCCCCGGCGGCCTTGCCTGGGGAGCCATCCACGCCCGTATCCAAAATCCAAATTTTCGGATTGTCCATCAATGGGCCAATGATTACGATCTCCACACCTGTGAGACCTACCGCCGCAACATCTGTCCGGATCAGCCAGAGAGCGTATACCACGGCGACATCCGTACCTTTGACCTGACCCAGCTTGCTCCCATTGACGCCCTGGCCTTTGGCTTCCCCTGCAATGATTACAGCATCGTCGGAGAACAAAAAGGAATGGACGGCACCTTCGGCCCCCTCTATTCCTATGGCGTCCAGGCTCTGAATCTCTTCCATCCGCAGTGGTTTCTGGCCGAAAATGTGGGCGGACTGCGCACCGCCAATGAGGGAAAAGCCTTCTCCCGGATTTTGAAAGAGCTGCGGGAAGCCGGATACCGGATTACGCCCCATCTGTACCAATTTGAAGATTACGGGATCCCGCAGGCCCGCCATCGGGTCATTATCATCGGCATCCGGGAAGATCTTCCCGCCGTATACAAGGTTCCCTCTCCCGCGCCTTACAAGGACCTGGATAACACCTGCAGGACGGCCATTGAAGTACCGCCCATATTGGCGGACGCCTTTAATCACGAGCGCACCCGGCAGTCTGAGACTGTGGTACAAAGACTGAAGCATATTCTCCCAGGGCAGAATGCATTCACGGCCAATCTTCCCGAAGAGCTTCAGCTGCATGTGACAGGAGCCAAAATCAGCCAGATTTACAAACGGCTGGATCCAAAGAAGCCCTCCTACACCGTAACGGGAAGCGGCGGCGGCGGAACGCATATCTACCACTGGGAAGAGCCCAGGGCTTTGACCAACCGGGAGCGGGCCCGTCTTCAGACTTTTCCGGATACCTTTGAGTTTCTGGGAACGAAAGAAAGCGTCCGAAAGCAGATTGGCATGGCCGTTCCCTGCCGGGGCGCACAGATTATCTTTGAAGCTGTATTAAATTCCTTTGCCGGGATTCCCTACGAAAGCATTCCGGCCAATATCTCTGAATAATCCGGCAAAAAATCATGTTCCATCCGGATAAACAGACTGCCATAAAGCAGGAAATTCCCCTCTCCTGACAAAGATTTACTCAGTCAGGAGAGGGGAACTCTTTTTCTCTATGTTCTCTCCCGGCAGCCAGTCCGCAATATTTCGGTCCAGCTGTCCTGCGATTTCTTCAAAATTCTGATTCAAGTCCAGGGTCCGCACCCATATGGTGCTGCCAGATATATGATAGGTGAAATCCGGTATCTGCTCCTCCTCTGTCCTGGCATACAAAAGCATCCCCGACACATTGCCGCTGTGATCCCGATCTTTGTTTTTCACATAGGCATAAATCTGGTACATATGCCCGGAATGGACCGCACTTCCCCCAAAGCCTCTGCGGCTCTGCATGGAATGCTGATAATATTTCGTATCAATGATCAGGATTTTCTTACCGTATTCCAGTGTAATATCTGTCCACATCCCCGGTAAAAAAGCGTCCCGTTCATCATCCGTATCCCAGGAAATCTTTGCGGGTCTTGGCTGCAGCTGGGGATAGTGCCTTTTGTAATACTCCAGCACAAAGCGCTCATATAAGCGGTGCATCTTCTGATCGTCCAGAAATCCCGGCAGCCTGACACCCTCCGCCTGCGCAGCAAAAATCTTCCCCTCCACCGCCAGACAGCAGACATAAAGCAGCATCTTATAGGCAGCATAATTCCGGTCAACATGAATCTGATTCCACCTAATACGCTCGACAGGAACCACATCTACGTGCTCCAGATAAACCAGGGCTTTCTTTAATTCCCGCTTTCCTGTCTCCGCCACCTGCCGGGAATCCATCAGATACAAAGCCGTTGACTTTAAAATCTGGTTTAACTCCATATTCTCAGACAGCTCCTCAAAGCGGCAGATCAGCCTGCCCCTTCCCACGCTCCCCTGTCCGAGCGTTCTGCCAATCTCAATTTTTCCTCTTGGACTGCTTAAGGCTTCCTCTCTGGAACAGTACCCTTTTCCCAGTCCACGCTTTACCTGGCTTAAAATGCCTCTGGACAGTATGGCTGCAAACAGGTTTTCTGCACAGGCAAAGGTCTCTTCTGTAAACCGCTGATAGCTCTCCTGTTTCAGCACCTGAAATGCATAGGCCAGCATATAATAAATATTATGGACACGAATCTTTGAATCCCCGGTCATTTCAATACTCCCAGCAGGCGCTGTGACCAGTAGTCTACCTGTTCCTCCCGGTCAAACCAATATTCCTTTAAGGTAGGAATCAGCTCATATCGAACCATACGCCCCAATGCTTTTTCATCCAGCTCCCGGCAGAAATAGCTGTGGCCGATTAAGAATCCCTCTCCCAGCGTATCATCCTTTCGGATCTCCTGATTCAGATCCTGCACCACCCGCACCAGTTCCCGTGTCTTTGCTTCCAAAGGACCCTTCAGACTCTTAAGAAATCCCTCGTTCTCAAAGGCCGGATGCAGATCGTAGAAGCAGAATCTTCTCCGCAGGGCATAGTCCAGCATGGCCAGACTTCGATCTGCCGTATTCATCATTCCAATAAGATATACATTATCCGGTACCTGAAACTGCTCTTTGGAGTAGAGAAGGGCAGCAGTTTCGCCCCGCTTGTCCGCCTCCATCAACATCAGCAGTTCCCCAAATATCCGGCTCAAATTTCCCCGGTTAATCTCATCAATCAGGAAGAAAAACTTTTTGTGCTGATTCTCCGCCTTTTTGCAGAATTCGTAGAAAGGACCCGGCTCCAGAACAAATCCCGTTTTGCCGGGCCGGTAACCCATTACGAAATCTTCATACCCATAGCTTTGATGAAATTGAACCAGCTGGATACAGGATGCGTCCTTCCTGCCAAGGCAGGCATAAGCCAGACGCCTGGCCAGAAATGTCTTTCCCACCCCCGGCGGCCCCTGCAGAATGATATTTTTTCGTTCCTCCAGAAGGTTTTTCAGTTCCTCATATTCTTCTTCTGCAAGAAATGCTTCCCGCAGAAAATCCTCCTTTGTGTAAGGCTCTGCCTGTTCCTCCTCTTGGGTCTCTTCCTCCTGCATATTCTTAAGGCTGTCTGCCAAGGAATTTTCCAGCTTTTCCCCAAAGGCTGTCTCCACCGGAACGAACTTTACGGCTGCTCCCTTGATGCGCCGGTAAATATCTTCATCCGTAAGCTGCTTTAGATCCTCCTCAATCTCTGCATCCAGCTCCAGCATCGCCCGCATAAGAGCCACTGCCTTTTTCTCCGGCACCTGGGAAAGCGCCTGGTTGGGCTCCCACTTCACAATGGGAGCAATGCCAATGATTCCGTATGTATCCCGGTAGGGCACCAGATCCTCCCGCTTCACAGTTTTGCGCATCAAAAGACGGACATCCACGTCAATGCGGAAGTTCTTCCCGCTGTATCCTATATCGTAGGGCTCCCTGGAAATGATCCCCATACCAATCAGGCCGGTATCCCATTCCGGGCGGTCTCCGCCCAGAACCAGAAACACCGGCTGTCCAAGCTTAAGTTCCGACTGAAGAATGTTAATTCCCCCAAATACAACCTGGGACCTCTTCTGCAGAATCTCCTTCACAGTCCCCGGATCCTTTGTCTTAAGGGTAAAGTACGTGTGGGTTTCCTTCCTGGCTTCCTCAACAACCGCTTCCACCAGGCCCTCAAGCTCTTCTGGCGTAAAGCCGCCGTAAGTTTCATAAATAAACTGAAGATATGTGCTCCGCTTTGAAAGGGGACGGTCCTGCCAGCCCCTGCGGCCATTATCATACAGGGCATCGAAAGCGTCCCGATCATTTTTAGCCTTACTAAAACTATATCCATATCGGCCGGCCACCAGACTGAGAATCTCTTTGCATTTTCCGTTCCGGTACCGCTCGTCATCACTTGAGAGCTGGGCATAGTAGAGACACACCACAGCCAGCTTTTCTCTTGGTTCCAGATCCTCCGGTTTGATTTGTTCCAGTCTGCTTTTGTTTATTTCTCTCATGGCATCTCTTCCTCATGCTCCAGCGGCGCGCTGTCCATTATCTGATCAAAAATTACCTCTTCAATTACCTGCACGCACTCCTGGGTCCGCTTTAAGATATCCTTTCCCCAGAAACGTATGACCGTCCATCCCTGAAAGAACAGCTCCTGATTGATCTTTGCATCCCGGCTTCTGTTCCTCTCAATCTTTTCCACCCAATAGGCACTGCGCTCTGTCTTCTGAAGCCTGGGCTTTAGAATCTCCCAGTCCTTCCCATGAAAGAATTCACTGTCACAGAAAATGGCTATTTTATATTTGGACAGCACAATATCCGGCTTTCCGGGAAGCTTGGAATCGTTCTTCCGGTAACGGTACCCCTTATGCCAGAGCGCCTTTCGCAGCTCCAGCTCAATCTTTGTATCTTTTCCCCGGATTCTCTGCATATTTTTGCGGCGCTGTTCCTTTGTCAGATTATCCATAGCAGACAACTCCTGTCTTTTATACGTGCCATATATAGGTGAAAAATGCACGGTTATACTGTAAAATGATGCACGCGAAAGCCCGTTTGACACCTGTTTTCAAATACGTTCTAGCTCTCAGGCATCTTCCATTCAGAGGTATCTTCTGCCTCCCGCTCCTTCAGATACCAGGCAAATTTATCCCAGTCCTTCTCCAGATGCTCGAATTTCCGGCCGAAATTATCTGCCTGAAGGGGAGTCCCTTTCTTAACACGCACCAATTTTCCATTCTCATAGATCTTTTTATCTGTTCCGGGAATCACATCTCCCTTTCGCAGCACCAGTGTATTTGGATATCCTTCCTTTAACTGCCCCAGGGAAGCATAGCCTGTCAGCCGCACGGTACCCACAGGCTCATCCGTGTCCCGGTCCCAGCTTACAGAGGCCATCACATAAAAATGAGAAAGCAGATTCTGCGCTTTCCGGAACCGAAGCTTGCTCCACTCCACCAGCATCCATCTTCCGCCCTGCCGGGTTCCCTTCACGTCGATGCGCCAGCCGTTCACCACGGCATCCTGATCGTCCCACTCCCCTCTGGGATAATACCGGAAATCCAGTTCTATCTGTATCCCATAGTTCTCTTCCATCATTCTGGCAAATGCTGCTTCGGCCATTTTCCCAATCAGATTGTCTCTGGAGATCTCCTGCGTCCCTCTGGGTGTTGTGTCACTCTGGCCAAATTCAATCTGCTGCTGATTTTTCGCACATTCCGCCGCAAACTCCCGGCATTTTTTCATCTCTTCCTGAGACAGCCGAATGACAATATCCTTCTTCTCTACCTCATGCATCTTTCGTACCTCTGCCCCTTCCCAGGGATCTCCTTTGTACTGTTTCTACCATTCTAACACAGAATTGTCTCTCTTAACAAGAATATATGTAAGTTTCCCCGGCTGTCATTCACCTCTGCCTTTTCATAAGCATTTTCTTCCCCAGAACCCGCAGCGCTCCCAAAACAAACAGAATTCCCCCACAGACTGCCAATACCGGAAGCTCATAGCCTGCAAAGTCCGTATAATCCCTGTGAACCGCCCGGCTTAAGAAGGGAAGACCCAGAACCGGGCCCAGATACCAGAACACCGGAAAGACACGCTTCCAGCAAGACCTGTCCCGATTCTGAATTCCCGCCATCTTCCGGGAGCACCAGCCTCCCGCCTGATAAAGCGCCAGAAGGGCCAGAAAATAAACCGCAGTCCCAATGGCTGTGTGCAGCTGTCCCTGGGTAACATTTCTCAGGATCTCCCCTGCATTTCGCAGAGAACGCGGCAGCTCAATGGAAAGCACAATCCGTATCCCATTCACAAAAACCGCAGCCGTGTAAGAAGCAGGAACGCAGAGCAATGTCCAGAGGGCCTGTTTCTTCCGGGTATTCATCCGATGTACAAAGGAACCGATCAGCATAAGAATGGAAATCATACAAAAGTTCAGTCCTGCACAGGCCGGCGCAATGATAAACCGCAGAGAGTGGCTGACATAACCCGTTCCCTGTTCATAGGTAAAGGAATATCCGCCCAGAATCCCGGCCCACCAGGCTGTGGGCTTTAGAATCCACAGCAGTTCCTCACTGCCGGCCCGATCCCCGTAGAGCTTCAGACCCAGGACTGTCACAAATCCCAGCAAATAGAACCCTGCACACCGTTTAACCTTCATGGCCTGCTCCCCGCTTTTTTCCACTCATTAAGCCGGCCCTTTGTCTGTCCGCTCTGCAAAGACATTTGATCCGTACTGCCGAAAGCAGATACTTACCCAGAAGCGCCGTCACAAGCAGCAGCGCCAGCAGAACTCTGCCAGGCTCCGCCCCCGTCATATAGCCTCCGCCCACAGACAGATTGGATACCCCAAAGGGCAGTGACTGGGGCTGATCCACATCTTTGCTGTCCCCTTCCGGATTCTGCACCTCTTCCATAACCGCGATAAAGGATGTGTAGGGTGTGACCATATGATACTTCATGCCAAGAGCTGTCACTTCCTTCTTCACCTGCCCGTCTGACCGCAAGCTGTAATCCGTCAGCATTTCTACCCTTTTTCTGGCCCAGAGATACTGGATGGCCTCATTCTCTTTTGAAATGCGCCCATTGGAAACAGGGATCTCCTCCACATACGCTTCTCTGCCCTGCTTTCCGGTAATACGGATCATGCCTTCTGCCTCTCCCCGCCATTTTCCATAAAGAACAATGGGGCGGCTGGCATAGAGGGTGGGAATCTCTGACGGCTCCGTACCATGGACCTTAAATCCCTCATATTCCACCTTAATATCGGTCAAAAGAGGCGCTTCCACATACGTCCGGAACCGTTCTGCCATCTCTTCCGCCTCGGACTCCTCTGTAACTACAAAATCTTCCCCCATGCCCACTGCCGCAATTCCTTCCATCAGGTAACGATTGACGGAGCTTCCGATTCCAAAGGCAAAATAACTGGCATCTCCCAGGTTATCGGAGATATGCTGGTAGATTTCTTTTTCATTGGAGACATAGCCGTCTGTAATAATCACAATGGTACGGGCTGTGTCCTCTTCCCTGGGAATATGTACTGCCGTGAGCAGGGCTGACAAAAGCTCGGTTCCCCCGCCCCCCTTCTGCTCCTCAATCAGCTGGAGCGCCCGGTCAATGTTGGGCTTTACTGCCTCCATAGAATTGCCGGACATAGTCCATACGGTATCGGAAAAGAGAATCACATTAAACCGGTCTGTTTTGTTTAAATGGGAGACCAGATCCCCAATGAGCTTCTTCGCCGTATCCAGGGCATAGCCTTCCATGGAGCCTGACACGTCCAGGGCAAAAATATATTCTCTCTTGGGAATCTCTTCCGGTTCATACCGTTCCGGCGGCTGCAGGGTCAGCTGAAAGAAATTCTCGGACTCTCCCTCATAGAGCATCAGCCCGGAGCTTAAGGATTCCCCGGTCAGCTCATATTCCAGAATAAAGTCCCGATCCCCTGCAAAGTCTGCCCGGTCAGCCAGTGTTACCTCTGCCGCATTGTCTCCATCCCGCACCGTCTGAATCTTGTGGGAACTGCTTTCCAGCCTGGTGATGGGAACTCCTGTGGAAAGATTGACCGTGATATCATAGGTGCTTTCTGAAGGCGTTCCGGCTTTCAGATAAGGGCCCGCCGCCCAGCTGTCTTCCTGCGCTTTCTCCTCTGTTACCAGACCGCTGTAACGGGGACCTGTAACCGTAGGAAATACAAACTGATAGACGCCCTCATCCGGCTCAATCAGCTCTGTGTAAGTCAGCTCAATGACAATCTCGTCTCCCGGCATGAGATTCGCCACATCCATAGTAAAAACATTGGCCCGCTGTTCTTCCATCAGGGAAGCATTCTTCCCCTCACTTTTGGCCTCCTCATACTCCTTTTTGGCCTCTTCCTTTTCCTTGATCTGGGCCCGGACTCTATGACTGCCCACTGTCATTGTCATTCCATGGACCGCCACGCGGGTAGACGCCGGAAATACATATCTGGCATTGATGGGCGTTTCCCCTTCATTGGCATATTTCTGTGTTACATGAATCTCTGCAATGGTTCCATTTACATTGGCCATAACCTCCGTTCCCTTTAAAGGAAACCTTTCCGTGGAGCTCTCATCTCCCTCCACAAGAAAATAAGGAGCAAGGGTTACATCTTCCTCCTGCTCCGCTTCTTCCCGGCCTGCGTGGACAGACACCGGGCAGGATATCACCAGCACCAGACCTGCAAGAATTCCACACAGCCATCTCTTCTTTCTCTTCATACAGACACCTCTTCCGCTTTGGTATTGTTTCTCTGTTTCTGATTACAGATTACAACAGCAAAGCGTCAGAAGATCATCACGAATACATCATATCTGCATCATTTCGGCCGCCCAAAAGACTGCCTCTGAAGACACTCCTCCACAAACTGTCTCACCAGACGCTCATAGCGCTTGGTGTCAACCATATAGCTGAGCCCGTGTCCTGCTCCGGGAAAGGTTTTCAGGGTACGCACGCCTCCGCAGGCAGACCAGATCTCCTGGCTCATACGGCAGGGCACGAAGCGGTCATCCTCTCCATGGATCAGCAGAATGGGGATTCTTGTGCGCCGGACCGCATCCATTACCGTTGTCTCGTCCAGCTCAAAATGGCCGAACCATCTGGCTCCCAGACGGATAACGGGAAGAAGCGCCGACGGCGGCAGTCCCCGATCCCGGCAGACCTTCTGAATGATGGCTTCCGGCGATGTATAAGGGCTGTCTGCAATAATCCCCGCCACATTCTTTGGCAGCTCCAGGCCGGAAGCCATGAGAACCGCTGCCGCACCCATGGATACGCCGGAGAGAAAGATGGGCGTGCTTTTTCCATAGTGCTCACAGACATAATTCACCCAGCTTAAACAGTCTTTACGCTCCTTGATGCCAAAGGTAATGGTCCGGCTGGTGCTCCTTCCATGAGCCCGCTCATCCACCACAATGGTATTGTGCCCCATTTCCCTGGCCAGCTTATTTCCTCCGCAGAAGTCTCTCAGAGCCATGCCCCGATAACCGTGAAACTGTATCTGGAAGGGCGCCCCGTCCTGTACATGATAATATCTTCCCACAAGACGGGTCCCATCCCAGGAGCGGATAAAAATCAGTTCATAGGGAAGCTGTTCCATCCTGCCTACCAATGTACGCATGCGGTCTGCAATTTTCTGATACTGCTCACCCTTTGGAATAGCATATGCATCTTCATCTGCTTTTGGCACAGCATAAAATACTTCCCGGTAGGAAAGATAAACCAGCAGAATGAACAGGCCCGCAAGCAGACCCGCAAGAATGCCAAACCCAATCAGTATTTTCATTTTGAAACAGCCTCCAAATCACAGGGATGCCTTCCCTCAGACAGTTTTGCCTGATTCCCGGCATCCCTGGGCTTTCTTAGTATTTTACCGTCACAGAGAGCGGAACCGCCCAAAGGGCCATGCTTTAAGCATATTGATACCCGCCCAGCTCATCCATCTTGTAGAAATCGCCATAATGCAGATCAAAGACAGATTTCTTTTCAAGAAGGGCCGAAATATCGATCTCATTCTTGATGAGATACTGCCAGAATCCGGTGTGGGAGATATCTCCCTGGAACTGAACACCCTTTACCCGGCCGTCCCTTACGATCACTTTCTGGTAAGCATTCCGGCATTCCCTTATGTACACCTGGCTTTCCTCCTTAGGCTCCACCTCTCCCACGGAAAGCATGGTAAGGCCGAAGAAGTTGATGGTATTCTTGATGCAGAAGGTATCCGTGTAGCTCTGCTTCTGTCCGCACATATTGGCGGCGGCAATTCTTCCCTGATCCATGGCATTGGGCCAGATGCCGGAAAGCGCCGTCACATCCCCGGCCGCGTAGATATCCGGATCCGAGGTCTGCATAAATTCATCTACCACAATCCCCCGATCTGTCTTAAGCCCGCTTCCCTCCAGAAATGCCAGATTGGGCCGCACGCCCGCCGCGCAGACCACAAAATCACAGGGGATCTCTTCTCCATTTGACAGCTTCACCGCCGTAATCCGGTTCTGATCATCTACCACGGAGCCGCTGGCGCCGATGCCAAGCTTAAACTCTGCTCCCGCCTTCTCAAAGAGATCCTGATACGCCTTTGCAGAGACCGCATCGGTCTGCAGGGGCAGTACCCGGTCCGCCATCTCGGCAATGGTCACCTTTATCCCCCGCTCAATCAGTGCATAGGCTGTATCCAGGCCCACCAGGCCGCTTCCCACAATGAACACATGCTCTGCCTTCAGTTCTTCAATGGCCTGATTCATCTTCTGGGCATCACTCAGATCCCGGAAACCGAACACATTGGCCGCTGTGCGGAAATTGGGAATGGGCGGAATTCCAAAAACGGATCCGGTGGCAATCAGAAGCTTTTGGTAGGGCTGATACCCCTGCTCCATGATCACACGCTTTTCCTTTGGATCGACAGCTTTGGCTCTTTGTCCTCTTCCCCACATAATATTCTTTTTCCCAAAAAAGTCCTCATCCACAAAGGAAAGCCCCTGTTCGTCCCGCTCTCCTCCCAGGAATTTGTGCAGCATGCAGCGGGAATGGGAGTATTCGTCAATGGACATCATCTGTATGGGGGCATCAGGTTTCAAAAGGCGCAGACGCTCTGCCGCCGCCATCCCGGCCGCCCCGGTTCCGATTATCACATAAGGTTTTACCATGCTTACACCTCCTCCACATAAATGGCTTTCTTGGGACAGGCTGCTGTACAGGCCGGACCTTCCTCCCGATCCATGCAGAAGTCGCATTTTATAATCTTCTTTCTGGACACATCCGGCTTGGGAATCCCGTAAGGACAGTTCATGACACACATAAAGCAGGCGCCGCAGCGTTCCTCCTTATACCTTATATGCCCTGTCTCCTCATCCCGGTACAGGGCTCCGCTCATACAGCTCTCCATACACTTGGGAGAACTGCAGTGACGGCAGAACATGGGGAGATATCCGCCCTTCCCGTCATTTTCAATCTCGTTGCGGGACTCGTTGGACGGATCGTGAAAATCAAGAGTCTCCACGCCTGTCTTCCCGTCCGTTCTGTGGCTGTCCATACAGGCCAGGGCACAGCTTTTACATCCGTCACATTTGGAAGGATCGATCATGATTCGTTTCATGTTAGTCCCTCCCTTCTTATATCTGAAGCCCTTTGCGCTTCTCCTCAATGATCTGTTCCAGTTTATCTGCCGCCTTCACCGGATCAAGCTCCACAATCACCTGTCCGCCGGTAATCTCCTTCAAATCCTCCGTGAGAACCTTTACCGTCAAATCGCTGCCTGCAATAAACGGCTGCTGTCCTAAATGAAGAGGAAGGCCCAGGGCCGCACCGAACATGCCGTCTGCCAAAGCCTGCTCTTCCAGCCACTGAGGCGCAGAAAGCACCAGGGGAAGCTGCGGCAGATCCACATTCAGTTCCTTTGCCAGGGCAACCGCTGTCATCTCCAGGCGTCCAATGGCCAGGCAGGGTCCGAAATTCAGTACCGGCGGAATGCCAAGGCTCTTGCACACCTCTTTCAGTCCGTCTCCCGCCAGCTCTGCCGCTTCCGGTGTCATCAGACCGCAGTTTTCGATTCCGCCTGAGGAACAGCCTGCAGAGAGAACGATAATATCCCGCTTAATCAGCTCCTTGGTCAGCTCTACCGTGCAGACATCATGGCCCAGGGCTGTCAGGTTCGAACAGCCTACCACGCCTGCCACGCCTTTGATCTTTCCGGATACAATCAGATCCAGCAGCGGCTTCCAGGATCTGCCCAGGAAATCATACAGCGATCCCTCGCTGACACCGGTCAGTGTATTCTTGTTGCCGTGATTCGGAAGCAGGCGCAGCTCTACCTGTCCTCTGCGCTCCCTGTAAGCCGCGATAACGGCATCCATCACCTCATTGCTTATCTCTTCCCTTCTGTCAAAGGAGAACTGCTTCAACTCTGCATTGGCCTTCTTGGCCACATCATCCAGACAGATCTGCTTGATCTTCAGCTGGTCACAGACAGGCTCAATACCCGGAAGCGTACAGTTAAACTCAGAGAGCACCGCGTCAATGGCACCGGTGGCCAGTACAGCCTCACTGGTGTAGTTGTTGCCTGCATGTCCGTCAAAGATATCGGTGTAGTGAACGCCGCGCAGCTGCAGATCCTGCCCCACACAGGTACAGCCTACCAGTTTGAAGCCTTTGGCTCCTGCCGCTTCTGCCTTCCTGACAGCTTCCGGGGATGCCAGACGCTCCTGAAGATCCACAAAAATGGAATGCTGATGGCCGGTGATCATGATGTTAATGTAATCGGGATCGATAACATTCAGTCCTACAGGCGCCATACGGATCTGGGGCTCTCCCAGCATGACGTCATTTAAAAGATTCGTCAAGGTCAGGCCGTAAAGTCCTGTGGAAATACCCAGACGCAGGCAGGTCATCAGCATATTGACCGGATCGGAGTTCAAGTTGGTAGAACACTTTACCACTCCTGCAAAAACCTCCGACTTAGCGCCGCCGGGCAGGATTCCCAGCTCTTTCCATTTCCTGTAACGGGGTTTATACGCAATCTTCTCCACCAGTTCCATTTCCTCATAGTCTGGTTTGTAAAGATCGGCTAATACTTTATCCGCCACGGCCTCCGCCATTGTATGTAAATCTTCAGATTCCGGAAGTCCAAACTCCTGAACCAGAAGTCTGAGGGCATTTTCTCCCTTGATAGGGCCTTTGGTACGGGCGGTATCTTTCAGATTCCGCGCTGTATTCTCTACAATGTGGATATAGCATCCGCTTCCGCTTGCCACGGCCCGCAGAAGATTCCGTGTTACGATTACATCTGCTGTGGCGCCGCAGATTCCTCTGGGCGCAGAAGGCGTAATCCGGCAGGGTCCGTTAGAACACAGACGGCAGCAGACTCCCTTCAGGCCAAAACCGCATTTTGTCTTCTGTCCCTCCACACGGTGATGGGAAGTCTCCATAGGAAGTCCTGCAATAAATTCCTCCAGGGGCTTATCTGCACTTTTACAAGTGTTACATCCGTAGCATTCGTTCATGTGTTTCCTCCTTTTAATTAGTAATAATTATTATTATCAAAAACTATTGTAACATTTTTAATACACTTTCGCAAGAATCAGATAGACAAGAACCAAAACTGCCGCAGTAAACCATATGGATAGATTTCGTTCCTTTTTCTTTGGATTTTTCTGTTCTTTCATGGAATCCCCTCCCATCTTTCCGATGTCTGATTCTCTTCTATTATAAAGAATTTTCTGATTTTTTGCAACAAAAGAAGTATTTTTTTGTCTGAAAGGGGTGGAATAAAGAAACTGATTTAAAAAAAGCATCCGGACTGAAACTACTTGCAGGATCTCTCCATAAATGATAAAATTTTTTTGTAAAAATCCCCAAAGGGATGAGCATAAAACGAGCCGGCGTATCGGTCCGGCCGGCTGCTCACAGAACTGAGCTGCTCCCCTGGGGGAATAGTGGGGAGACAATTGATGAAGAAACTAACTTATCTATGCACGCTGGCCTCTTTTTTCTGCCTGGCCCTTGCCGGATGCCGGACAAGTGAGCCGGCTTCTGAAGCAGTCAATGCCGCTGAAACTCCTGAGCAGGTTGACTTAGTGGTCTGGGGCGCAGCCGAGGACGAGGCTCTTTTAAATCAGATTATTGAAAGCTTTCAGCAACACTATCAGGGGCAGGCAGATTTCCATATTACCTTTTCACCTCAAAGCGAGAGTAACTGTATGGACGCGCTCATGGGCGGTCTGGAGGACGGCGCAGATGTTTTTGCCTTTGCGGACGATCAGCTGAACACCCTGGTGGCGGCAGGCGCCCTGGAACCAGTGGAGGAAGCAGATGCTGTCAAAACGGCAAATCTTCCGGAAGCCGTCGATGCCGCCTGTGTGGGAGGCACTTTGTATGCCTATCCGCTCACAGCAGATAACGGATATTTTCTCTATTACAATAAACAATACTTTACGGAAGCAGACATCACCTCTCTGGAACGGATGCTGGAAACCGCCGCTGCCCAGGAACGGCAGGTGGCTATGGACTGGTCCTCCGGCTGGTATGTTTATTCCTTTTTTGGAAATACCGGGCTGGAAGTCGGCCTGAACGATGACGGAATCACAAATTTCTGCACCTGGAATGGAACGGAAGGGCCTATCCATGGAATCCACGTGGCGCAGTCCATGCTGAACATCGCCCAAAGTCCCGGCTTTCTCAATGCAACTGACGAAAACTTTCTAAAAGGTGTCCAAAACGGTACGGTAATTGCCGGTGTCAGCGGTGTCTGGAATGCGGTAGCCATTGAATCTGTCTGGGGCGCTGATTACGGGGCAGCCAGACTTCCCTCCTACACCTGTAACGGCCGGCAGGTCCAGATGGCTTCCTATTCTGGTTATAAACTCATCGGCGTCAATGCCTATTCCGAGTTCCATGAGTGGGCCTCCCTTCTGGCTCAGTGGATTTCCAACGAGGCCAATCAGAAACTCCGCTTTGAACTGCGGGGGCAGGGGCCTGCCAACAAAAATGCGGCGGCTTCTCAGGAAGTACAGAACTCTCCTGCCATTTCCGCTCTCCTGGACCAGTCTGAATTTTCCCAGACTCAGCGGCTGGGTGGAAATTTCTGGGAACCCGTGTCCGTCTTTGCCGGAAATATAGCGGCCGGAAACCCCACCGGCCAAAGCCTGCAGGAGCAGCTTGACAAAATGGTAGAAGAAATCACTGCTCCCTAGCTGATTTTTTCATTCACGACAAAAATCCGCTGTCAATCGGGAAGCAGATTGCAGTAGAAAATCCGGAGGAAACCACCATGACGAAACAGCTCAGCCTCAAACAGCGCCTGATTCTGCCCATTGCCCTTTTGGGAATTGTGGTACTTATTTCCAATGCTCTGGCTGTTATCAATATACATAATGTAAATTCCAACGCAGCCAACATTGCTGACAATCTTATGACTGGAAAAAGCCGCCTTGCGGAGATTTCCCAGTCTGCCATGAACCTTCACAACCTTGCTCTTTCACACATCGTTGCCACGGACTATGATACAATGATCTCTGTGGTAAATGAAATTAAAGAAGAGGAAGCTCTTCTGGATGATATGCTCCTGGAATATGAAGACTTTGTCACCGGCAAGGAGCAGGAAAGCTACCAGTCTCTTCTGTCTGCTTACGATTCATTTAAGCATTCCCTGGTTAATCTGGTCTGTAAAAGCGCCAGCCACAAGACCCAGGAGGCTTATGTCCTTGCCAATGAAGACGCAGCTGTCTATGCGCAGACCATAGAGGACAGCATTGATGCCTTAAATACTTCTATCAGCGAACAGACTTCCCATGCCAGAGGACAGCTCTCGACAGTGTATGTCATCTCTTTGATTATCAGCGTCCTCTCCATTGCCCTCTGTACAGCCCTTGTATTTGGGACCATTTCTTTGATTTTGAAATACGTAGTGGCGCCGATTAAGAGTATTCTGAATACAATCCGTGAAAGCTCTGACCGCATTGATGATATGACCAGCGAAGTGCGCAAGCGGACTTCCACCTCACGGGAAAGCGTCTCGGATCTGTCCAATCTCATGCAGCAGCTCTCCACCGCCATCCAGGAGGCCGCCAGCAATGCCGCCACGATTACCGAAAGCGCTGAGACTGTAAACCAGGATGCCCACAGCACAGCAGAGGAATGTGCAAGCATTACTGCCTACTCTGTGGCCATGAAAGCCAGAGCCGACGAACTGGAGCAGTCAGCCAAGAGCAACGTGGAAATCACCAGCGCCAAAGCGGCGGATATTCTTGAATCATTAAATGAAGCCATTGAACAGAGCCGCAGTGTCGATCAGGTAAACAGTCTGACAGCTGAGATTCTGAATATATCCCAGACTACCCGGCTCATTGCTTTAAACGCCACCATAGAAGCTGCCAATGCCGGTACGGCCGGCAAGGGATTCGCCATGGTTGCAAGAGAGATCCGCCAGCTTGCCAATTCCAGCAGTGAAGCGGCCAACCGGATTCAGGAGATTAACTCCGTCGTGACCTCTGCCGTTTATAATCTCTCTCAGAATGCACAGAACCTGATCGATTACATGAACAGCTCTATCCTGACAGAATTTCAGGAGTTTGTTCAGTCCGGAAGGCAGTATCAGCAGGATGCGGCCTACATCAAACAGTCTATGGATAATTTCAAGGAACGCACGGAACATCTGCGCGCTTCCATGTCCGGTATTGTAGAATCCATCGGCGCCATTACCACCGCTATGGGCGAGGGCGCTTCCGGCATTACCGGCGTTGCGGACAGTACCCGCAGTCTGGTAATTGACATGGAAGATATCACCCAGCGGATGGGCGTAAATCAAGCGATTGTAGGGGAATTAAAAGAAGAAACGGCAGTCTTTGACAATCTGTAGAGGGCTTTCCTGAGCCCTCTACGCTTCCACTGCCAAATCTGAATGAATATAACTTTACGTTTCATTAATATAGTTAATGAGACCTTCTGCCTTGATAATCTTTTGCATAAACTCCGGAAATGCCTGGCCCTGATACTCTTTTCCCGTGGTGCGGTTGAAAATTCTGCCGCTGTCAAAATCCACCTCTACCTCATCACCGTCCCTGATATCGGAAGCGGCCTCCCGGCACTCGATAATCGGAAGTCCGATATTGATGGCATTCCGGTAGAAAATCCGCGCGAAAGTCTCTGCGATCACGCAGGAAATACCCGATACCTTGATTACCAGGGGCGCGTGCTCCCGTGAGGAGCCGCAGCCGAAATTCTTATTGGCCACCATAATATCGCCCGGCTGTACCTTCTTCACAAATTCTGTATCAATGTCTTCCATGCAGTGCTCCGCCAGCTCCTTTGGATCCGCAATGGCCAGATATCTGGCAGGGATGATTACATCTGTGTCTACATTGTCTCCATATTTAAATACTCTTCCTTTTGCCTGCATCACATAGTCCTCCTATTCCAGTTTTGCAGCCCCTTCTACAGCCCCCTTTTGGAGAAGGATTTCCGGCCGTTCAATACCGTCCGTAAATCCTTCTGGGGCTGTCTTCGGGGACTGCTGTTTTACATATTCCAATTTTGCAGTCTGATAATTTTATAATCCAAGCTCTGCCGGGGCTGAAATCTTACCGGTGACTGCGCTGGCCGCTGCCACGGCAGGGCTTGCCAGATAAACTTCTGAATCCACATGTCCCATCCGTCCTACAAAGTTCCGGTTGGTGGTCGATACACAGCGCTCCCCGGCTGCCAGAATTCCCATATAGCCGCCCAGACAGGGTCCGCAGGTAGGGGTGCTCACAGCTGCTCCCGCTTCTATAAAGATCTTTAAGAGGCCCTCTTCCATGGCATCCATGTAGATTTTCTGGGTCCCCGGAATCACGATACAGCGCAGGCCCTTCTTTACTTTTCTGCCTTTGAGAATCTCAGCCGTTGCCCGCAGATCATCCATACGTCCGTTGGTGCAGGATCCAATCACTACCTGATCGACTGCCACCTCCTCAGTAATCTCATCCAGGGTCTTTGTGTTTTCCGGAAGATGCGGGAACGCCACCGTTGATTTGAGAGTACTCAGGTCAATGGTATATTCCTCATCATACTCTGCATCCGGATCTGCCTCATAAACCTTATACTCCCTTGTGGAATGCTCTTTCATGTAAGCCCTGGTCAGATCGTCCACCGGGAAAATGCCGTTTTTCCCTCCCGCCTCAATGGCCATATTGGCAATGGTAAAACGGTCGTCCATGGAAAGATTCTTTATGCCCTCTCCCGTAAATTCCATGGATTTGTAAAGGGCGCCGTCCACTCCAATCATACCGATAATATGAAGAATTACATCCTTGCCGCTGACCCATTTGGACGGCTTTCCTACAATGTTGAACTTAATGGCAGAGGGAACTTTAAACCAGGCCCTGCCTGTTGCCATACCGGCGGCCATATCCGTACTCCCTACGCCTGTGGAAAAGGCTCCCAGGGCTCCGTAAGTACAGGTATGGGAATCCGCGCCGATGATACAGTCTCCCGCAACGGTCAGACCTTTCTCCGGAAGCAGCGCATGTTCTATGCCCATCTCTCCCACGTCAAAATAATTGGTTACTTCATGCTTACAGGCAAACTCGCGGACACATTTGCAGTTTTCTGCAGATTTGATATCTTTGTTGGGAATAAAATGGTCCATAACCAGGGCGATTTTATCCTTGTGGAACACCTCTTTGTGCTTCATTTTATCCATCTCCCGGATAGCCACCGGGGTGGTGATATCATTTCCCAGTACCAGATCCAGATCTGCCTCAATCAGCTGTCCGGCCTTTACCTCCGAAAGTCCCGCGTGGGCCGCAAGGATCTTCTGTGTCATTGTCATTCCCATTGCTTCTTCCTCCTTTTTAAGTTGCTATATGGCTTTCACCCTGACTTTTAAATTTTCT
>CATJHO010000062.1 GCA_949740535.1 uncultured Lachnospiraceae bacterium | reverse complement strand
TGTGATCCAACAGCAGGTGCAGCAAACTATGAAGTAATATATCCGTCCGGCTATAGCAGGGACTGCTATACTTATGATGAAAAATCTCCCATTGAGGGGAGTTCCTGTTATCTTCAGTGGGAAAAAGCGGATGATTACAAGAAAACCTATAATTACGATATGCATATCCTGAACGAAAATGGTTCGGTATTGTATAGTTATCCCAATGTGGGGGGCAAAGCGATGCGTGGGAGCGTACAGGAAGATGATAAAACCTGGGTTTGTGCCGAGCGCTGGACAGCTCCCCACCACAATGGCTATCTGGAAGGCTGGCTGAAAGAAAGCGATCTGCTCTTGATCGATCTGAGTAATGGCAGGATACTGTTTCAGGGCAAGGCAGGAGAAAATGAATTTTATATCACCTCAAATGGAGCGCGATGCTATTTCTATCTTCCTGGAAAAGAAGAAAGCGGGAAGCTGTTTGGACTGATAAAGATACCTGCGGAAAATGCGGTAATTTATTACCGGGATACTTCGGACTGGACGCAGAAACATACGGTTTATACGTTTGATTATGTGACGGAACCTGATATGGATACGAGTGACGGAGTTGAAACCCGTATTAAATTTTATATATCTGAGAACCAGCTTAAAGTGGCATGGACATCTTATGAACCTGTTGGTAATGAGAAATGGGAGTACCTGGAGAAAAAAGCTTATGAGATCCCCCTTGCCGAAAACGCCTCTGAGTGAGTTATATGAATATCTCCTTAATTGATGAATATGTGTATTTAGTCTTGATAGATAATGGCTGGATAGAAGAAAAGGGATTTTCTTATAGCAGATAGCTGGGTAGAGAAAATAAAACAAAAATGTAGTATTCGCTGTTTCGAGTATGCAGGATTTCAAAGATCTATCAGAGGACGGAACGATGAAAAAAACCACGGATGATATTGAAAACTGGCGATTGCAACGGGAAAATACAGTAAAACCATTTCCATATGTTTTCCCACAGATGCCGGTCTGGTTCCGGCGATACTGTGCCTTTGCAAAAACGGTATTTCTGATACAATGGGGATGTTTTGCCCTTTTCTGTCTGTGCAGTATGGTGTTGTTCGTTCCCGTGATTGTTTTTGGAAAGGATGTGGACTTGAGTGCCATGACAGATCATCATCCATTCCTGGTGTTATTGGTTTTGGTAATGGCCATATCGCTCCTGCTTTTCTTCCTGGGTGTTTTGTTTGGATTTCCGCCTAAACTGTTTTGGCGGTGCCCATGCTGCAGGCATCCATTTCCCTATTATGTTCCGACAAGAGGGAATAGCCTGAAGGAGAAGGATTGTTTGATGGCTATAGAGGGGCTGCATATCAAATATGTGAAACCGAAATTTTGCCTTCTGATCATTCCGTCGGTCTGCCCAGAGTGCAGGTGTAAGTTTTTTGAAATGGCGGATGATTTTTAGAATTTTATTAGTTCAATATAGACCGTTGGTATATCGGTAAGGTTAGGTTTAAATTTAAAGGCAGAAGCAAAATGTGAATCTAATGATGATGTTTTATATGTTATTGGTGGAGAAGCGGGTACAGACACTTATTATAGAATATGTTTTATAAAAGGTTTTAACAAAGGGGCCTCTTGACTATATAGAAAACCTTTTGCGGGAAATGATAAAAGGAAAAGAAAACTTCATATGTTTTCCTGAACAGATGGCAGTAGGACTTTATGCCCCGTTTTATCTGTTGCTAAGTATTTCTGATGTTGCGCCTCAAAAAAAGAGAGAGAAAAAATCAAAGATAGATATGAAAAATATATAGATTATTTTTTGTAAGTATTCATTATTATCAGATTAAGGGTAGAGAGGAAATGAAATGAAAAAATATATTGATATGAAACAATATGGGTTGACTGAAGATTTTCAAAGTGAGGTTAATAAATATAAAAATTTATCGGCTGCCCGTATTCTATCACAAGAAAAAGGACTATATAGAATTGTTACAAGCCAGGGTAAGAAACTGGCAGAGATATCCGGAAAATTTCAGTTTAAGACAGCGGGAGTGTCTGATTATCCGGCAGTAGGCGGTTTTGTTATGGTGAATTGGAATCCAAGTGGAAACAGCGCGATTATTGAATATGTACTCCCGCGGAAAAGTTCTTTTACCCGGAAAGCTGCCGGGGACACACAGCAGGAACAAGTAGCAGCGGCAAATATTGATACGGTATTTATTTGTATGGCATTAAATAATGACTTCAATCTTTTATAGGTTCGTCCGGGGTCGGAAAATCTACGTTAATTAACTGCCTGCTGGGTGGAGAATATTTGAAAACAAATGGGTTTCGGAATGATGATAAAGGCCGTCATACGACAACGCATAGAGAGCTGATTATGCTGCCCTCCGGGGG
>CATJHO010000061.1 GCA_949740535.1 uncultured Lachnospiraceae bacterium | reverse complement strand
TTGATATTATGGATCTGGTACTGGAAGGAGCTGTGAATGTATGCGCGTATCTGGTGTGGAATTACAAGGTGAAACAGCTGATGGATAAAACTTTTTAAGGGAGGAAACAAAGAATGAAGAACAAAATTGCTGGAAAATTGTGGATTGTACTGGTTTTTGCCGTATTTATAGGGATGGCCCTTGGAAGCGGAAGCAAAGACAAGGACAATGGTAAAAAAGAAATTGTGGATGATGCAGCAACAGAAGAGGCAGATGAGGAACAGGTGGAGGAGCCGGAAGAGCCGGAAGAATCCAAAGAACCGGAAACAGGCATGGAGGAAGTGACCATTGAGGAACAGGTTCTGGTGGAGCAGGACGGCGTTAAGATTACAGCGACGGGAATGACAGAAGATACCATATGGGGAGAGGGCGTCATGCTCTTAATTGAAAATGACACGGATAAGAACGTCAGAGTAGGCTGTACTGCGCTGATTGTCAATAATTATATGATTACGGATTTATTTTCCACCTCAGTTGCAGCAGGAAAAAAAGTAAATGAAGCCATGTATTTTACCTCGAATCAGCTGGAGGCAGCGGGAATCACCAATGTAGGACAGATAGAAATTTATTTCAGCATCTATGATGCGGATACCTTTAAGAAGCTGTTTGATCCGGAGCGGGTAGTGATAGAGACTTCTGCCTTCGATCATATGGATACGGAAGCAGAGGCAGGGGTTACTGGAAAGGAACTTTATAACCAGGATGGCATACGGATTGTGGGACAGTATGTAGATGAGAACAGCATCTGGGGCGCAGCAGTCCTGCTCTATATTGAGAACACATCCGGCAAAAATGTGCAGATTGGCTGTGACAACATGTCCATCAATGGCTTCATGGTTTCGCCCATGTTTGCAAGTACAGTTTATGACGGCAAGAAATCCTTTGATGATATCACCATCTTCTCTTCCAATCTGGAGGAAAACGGTATAGAGACCGTGGAGGACATTGAGCTGAATTTCAATATCTATGAGGCTGACAGCTTTAAGAAACTTGGAGAGAGCGGCACGGTGAACTTCTCTGTAAACTAAATTTGACGGTTCTGCCTTCCGTGGACAAAGGTGCATGCTTCCTGTCCACGGAAGATACCTTTTCTTAAAGGGTATTCTCTTTTGACAGGGGTGTACACGGCTGAGAAAGGGGATACATAGAGGATATATAAAGGGAGCGCTTGGAAAGCGCTCCCTCATTTGATCCTTTTAAGTACTGCAGGTTTTAATCCAGAGTTATAAGCTCATATTCCCGTGTGCCAAGCTGCAGGTCTACAGCTGCCTCAAGGGTATGGATTCCGTTCCGGGATTCTATACGTTCAATCAGCGCGGCTTTTCCAGGATCGGGAGAGTTGTAAACGGCGTCCACGCAGGCCTGATCCACAGCGACCGGATCCAGAGACGCGAAGATGCCCAGATCAGCCATCTCCGGATCATGGGGATGCGCGTCACAGTCACAGTCCACTGACAGACGGTTGGCCACATTGATGTAAACCATATTCCGGGTTCCCAGATAATCCATGACAGCGCTGTCCGCGTCTGCCATGGACTCCAGGAAGGAATCATGGTCCGCTTCAAATAAGTCATCCATTTTCTGCATAGGCGTGCCGTTGCAGTGGATATAGCCCTTTCCAAAGGAAGAGGCGATACCGATGGCAACGTTTTTCAGAGCTCCGCCAAAGCCGCCCATGGCATGCCCTTTGAAGTGGGACAGAACCAGCATGGAATCGTAGCGGGAAAGATGAGCGCCCACATAGTTCTTATCCAGCTGCTTTCCGTTCCTTACAGTCAGAACCAGATCTTCATCCTCGTCCATCAGATCACAGGGAGCGATGGCGGCAAAGCCGTGATCCTTGAAGGTCTGCCAGTGGGCCTCGGAAGTGTTGCGGCGCCCTTCGTAGGCGGTATTACATTCTACAATGGTTCCATTAAGTTTCTTAACCAGAGAAGCAATCAGTTCCGGTTTCAGAAAGTTGTGGCCGCCCGGCTCGCCGGTGGAGATTTTAACGGCAGTCTTTCCGTGAAGCTCCCGGCCCAGGGCTTCATAGATGCGCACCAGGCTTTCCGGGGTAATTTCTTTCGTAAAATAAACCTTTGCTTTTTCCATGATGCATTGTCCTTTCTACTTAAAAATGGTATTATCTTGAAATATCTAATTCTATCATAAGTTCCCGGCGGCAGCTTGTCAAGAGAAGGCAGACGGGAGTTTGACTTTTGGGATAAATAGGGGAAAGCGGAAAAGTTTTATATTTTCATCCGGGACAGTTTGGTATATCATGGAAGTGGTAAGGAGAGAATAACGGGATGGAGAGAAACAAGGAATACAGACAATATAAAAGACGGAAAAACAGAAGAGGGAAGAGGAAGAAGCAGAAGCGCCTGCTTCTGACAGGCGTAAGCCTTCTCCTTGGGCTGGGTCTGGCAGTCTTTCTGTGGCGGCTCTACGGGACGGCAGAAACCGGCTGTGGAAAGATTCTAAGGGGGCCGGAAGCCAGGGAGCAGAGAGAATCACAGAATGATACTTCCGGGCATGCCAAGGCAGAGGTACCAGGCGGACTGCCCGCGGATCTGGAACCAGAGACGGCAGAATCCGCAGAATCGGAAAAAAGGCCTTCCAGGGAGGAGCTGTTAGAAGAGCGTGTGGAGGAGCTTTTGCAGAAAATGACCCTGGAGGAAAAGATCTGCCAGATGTTCATCATCACCCCGGAACAGCTGACCAAAGCGGCAAGGGTGACAGTGGCGGGAGAGACCACCAGGAGCTGTCTTGAGAAATATCCGGCAGGCGGCCTTATTTATTTTGCTTCCAATCTTGTTTCCAGGGAGCAGACCATAGAGATGCTGAAACACACCCGGCAGTATGCGGCGGAGCTGGGAGAACTGCCCTTATTCCTGTGCGTGGACGAGGAGGGAGGAAGGGTTGCCCGTGTGGGCGGCAATTCTGCCTTCGGAGTGGAAAAGATTGGACCCATGGCGGAGATTGCAGATGAGAATGAGGCTTATGAGGCCGGTGCGGCCATAGGCGCTTATCTTAAGGAGCTGGGCTTCAATGTGGATTTTGCGCCGGATGCGGACGTAATCACCAACGAGGAAAATACGGTCATAGGAGACCGATCCTTTGGAACGGATCCCAAAAGCGTTACGCTTCTTGCCTCGGCGGTGGCAAGGGGGCTTGAGCAGCAGGGGATGTTAAGCGTCTTTAAGCATTTTCCCGGCCATGGTTCCACAGAGGCGGATACGCATAAAGGATATGCCTATACAGAGAAGACCTATGAACAGCTTCGGGCTTCGGAGCTGGTGCCTTTTGCGGCGGCTCAGGAGCTGGGCATTCCCATGGTGATGGCAGCCCATATTTCCCTGCCCAATGTGGTGGGAGATGACACGCCTGCTTCCCTGTCACACCGCATGATCACAGAGATTCTGAGAGGAGATCTGGGCTTTCAGGGACTTGTGGTGACAGATGCCATGAATATGGGAGCCATTACCGAAAACTATACTTCCAAAGAGGCGGCTGTGCGGGCGGTGGAGGCAGGGGTGGATCTTCTGCTGATGCCGGGAGATTTTGCGGATGCCCGGCAGGGCCTGCTGGAAGCTGTTTCGGATGGAAGGATTTCAAAGGAGCGGATTGATGAATCGCTCCGGCGGATTGTGAGGGTGAAGCTTACCATGGGTGAGAGCGCTGACTCTTGACGAGGGTGTTTTTGAAAACCCCAGCTATTTTATCCGTTTGTTCCGCCGGCTTGAGAACAGTACGCCGGGGGAGTACCGGAGGAAATGGGGGAATATGGTATAAATTTTGAACTTATGGCAAAATAGCCAAAATACAGTCCCTTCTATCGGTTAAATGTAACAAAAAAGGAAATATAAGAAAAATTTGTTAGAAAAAATCGGAAATATCTGTTATAATAAAGACAGAAGTTGTAAAATGAAAACCGTTATGCGTTCTTTTGACAGCAGGCGGTTTTCTTGTTTCGCGGGGATAGAAGAAGTATCCCAAAAGGAAAGGCAGGGGAAAAAGCCAATGTTTGAAAAAGGAGGGTTTATTGTCTACGGAACAACAGGCGTATGTGAGATCGAGGATATCACCTCGCCGGATATGAAAGGGGTGTCGGAAAACCGGCTCTACTATGTGCTGAATCCCTGTTTTAAGAAAGGAAACCGGATCTTTACACCTGTGGACAATAATAAGGTAGTGATCCGTGCTGTGATGACAGAGGAGGAGGCATCCCTGCTGGTGGATGAGATTCCATCCATAGAGGAGCTCTGGGAAAAGGACGACAAGACGCGGGAGCAGCGTTACAAGGAGGCTATTCGAAGCTGTAATCCCAGAGAATGGATTCAGATTATCAAGACCTCCTATCTGCGCCAGCAGCAGAGAAAGGCCCAGGGGAAAAAGGCTACTACCGTGGACGAGCGTTACTTCCGGGCAGCGGAGGATCATCTGTATGCAGAGCTGTCCATTGCCCTGGGTATGCCCAAGGAGGATGTGAGAGGATATATTCAGAGGCGGCTTAAGAAGCAGCAATAAAGAAACCTGAAAATAACTCTGTTGGAAAAGCTTCCCAGAGTTATTTTTAAATCCCTTCTTTCGTACACGGGGGAAATTTAAAATAACAGCTCGATCTGCGCTGTAAAGGAAGCGGGGTCCGGTGCGGCGGTAATTGCAGAAAGAGACTGTGCATTGCAGAGAATGTCGACCAGATGCTGGTAGAGAGGCTGAAAATGCTCCCGATCTTTTTCTGCCAGGACCAGGAGACATACGAACTTAATCTGGTGCTCATCCCAATGAAAGGCCGTGTCAGAGGACAGGATACACAGAGCAGAATGAGAGGCGCAGAAAGTCAGGGCGTGAGGGAGCGCAAAAGCGCCCATAAAACAGGTGCTGGAAATGCGTTCCCGCTGCAGCACCTCCTCTGCAAAGGTTTCCGGCGCGTACCCACAGGCTGTGATTTTCCCGGTCAGAAACCGGAGAGCTTCGTATTTGTCGGAAAAGGTAAGGTTGTGAAAAAACAGCCGTTCATCAAAAAATTCACTTATCAGAGTGTGTAATTGTTTTTTGGCCGCCTGCTGGCGGTAACCGGCAATGTAGGATTCAACGTGCCTCAGATCCCGATCTGACAGAATAGAGCCGATGGTCAGTACATTGCTGTAGGGTACCGGTTCCGACAGACAGGAGAGAAACAGGATATGCTGCGAATCAGCCACATTGTGGGGCAGAGCGGCAATGGTTCCCAGAAGGTTCAGATCGCCGGAAAAATGCCGCGCAAGCCGTTCCTGGATTTTCAGCCCGATGGAGTGATGTGTGCCGCATACAATCACCGTATTGAGTTTTCTGCCGGGAAGGCTGTCCTGCTCCAGCATACCGCCAAGTACAAGAGCCAGATAGCCGATCTCCGGATCAGACACAATGACAGAAAAGTGCCGCCGGATGAGGTCAGCCAGATTTACAGCCACATCATAGATAAAGGGACTCTGATTTTTCAGGTTGTCAATCAGAGAATTGTAGGTGGCATTGCCCACCCGGCACCGGATTACCAGAAAATAAATGTGATAAGCCAGACTTTCCAGGATCGGCTCGTAAGGACAGACGAGATTAAACTTCTGGAAGGTCTGTTTTAATATGGTATCAACAGTAGAGATAAATGTATCGTCGAGGAGATTCTCATAAGGGTGCTTGGTCTGGCCGAATACCAGCAGATAAAAATAGCGGATATCCTGCTCGGATACTTCCATGTGGTACTGGCTGCAGAAATACCGGGCAAAAGCCTGGGCAGAGCGGTACTCTGCTGACTGAGGCAGAAACGGCAGCTGCAGAAACAGAAAGTTCACCGGCTGATTTTTAAGCAGACGGTCAAAGGCGATGGCCACATTTAAGGTTAGGGAATCCAGGTTGACCTGTTCCGGTTTCAAATCATGTTCAAAGAGAATTTCCAGAAGGGCAGAACGCAGCTGTATCAGACGGATCTGTTCAAACAGCGAGTCAAAGGCCTGGATATCAAAGGAGCCGTTGTGTGCGTCCTGAAGAATCATGGTATTCAGAAAAATACGTCTGGCAAATTCCGATCCCTCTACAGAGTAAAAGGAATCTTTTTTCACAAGCTGGAGCTGGTAAAGTGACAGTTCCTCACGGATGGCATGAAGGATCTGGTGAATGGTGGATACATTGACACAGTATTCATCTGCAAGCTCTGCCGCCTTATTGCTGCAGCGGTTGGAAAAGATCTTCCATGCCAGCTGCATATGCAGTGTCTTTTTGTCTGCATAGACCCGTGCTTCTTTTAAGAGATGAAAATACTGCGGATCAATGGAATACCCCCTGCCGGAAGAACAGATAAGGGTACAGCCTAAAACGGCATTGATGGTGGCGACTTCACTGCGCACGGTGCGGGAGGTAACAAACAGCAGGCTGGCAAGCACATCGCCGGTAATCACGGATTCACGGGAAAGCAGCTCCAGCAGTTTCTTCTGGCGTGTGGAAATCAGATATGCCATAACATCCCCTCCCTTCTACTACTTTTTTGATGCGCAAATTGCTTTCTTCTGACAGGTATACACTCCAATTATAAGGAAAACAGCCTCTGTTTGCAATAAAAGAACACGTATTTTGGGGAAATTAAAGTATTTTTCCTGGGGGCAGGAAAAAACAGAATTTCTTATAAAATAAATTTCCACAAATGGAGGAAAAAGTGGATTTGTGATTCGGGAAGGGAAAGAATATGCTGAATATTAGGAACAGAATTCCTCTGTACAGGGATGTGCAGAGGAATTCTGTAAAACGGGAAAAGAGATTGGAGGAAAGGGCATGAACAGAGAAGAGACCCAGGGAATGGCGTTTCAGCTGATTGGATATGCAGGGGATGCATTTTCTCATTTCTTCCAGGCAGTTTCGGAAGCAAAAGCGGGAAATTATGAGAAAGCGCAGCAGTGTATTGCCGAGGGCAGGAAATCCATGGTGGAAGCGCACAATGCACAGAACGATCTGCTGGCCGGGGAGGCGGGCGGAGAGGATATGGTGTACAGCATTGTGATGGTTCACGCACAGGATCATTTGACAATGGCTTTGCTGTATGAGCGTCTGGCGCAGGAGTTTGTGGATGTGTACCGGGAACTGAATGAGCTGAAGCGTGGATGCAAGGGAGGCTGAAGAGATGAATGGGAATTTTTTGTGGGGCAGTGCAACGGCAGCTTACCAGTGTGAGGGAGGCTGGAAGGAAGGCGGCAAAGGACTTTCCAATTGGGATGTGTTCTGCCACAGTGAAAAAAATAACGTAAATCCGGTGACGGGCGACATTGCCTGTGATCACTACCACCGTTATGAGGAAGATATCCGGATGATGGCTGAGGGAGGCCAGAATGCCTACCGCTTTTCTATCGCATGGACGCGGATTCTGCCGGAAGGAACCGGGGAAAAGAACCAGGAGGGAATTGATTTCTATAACCGCCTCATTGATACCTGTCTGAAATACAAAATAGAGCCCCTGGTGACGCTGTACCACTACGATCTGCCGCAGCCCCTGTATGAGGCGGGAGGCTGGGAAAACCGGAAGATTGTGGATCAGTATCTGGATTACGCGGAAATCTGTTTTAAGGAGTTTGGAGACAGAGTCAAATACTGGATTACAATCAATGAGCCCAATTATGAGACGCTCTGCTGCTATGGATTCGGAAACTATCCCCCCAATGTGCAGAATCTGGAGCGCCGCTGGAGGGCCATGTACCATATGATGCTGGCCAGTGCCAGAGCCTCAGCCGCATTCCGGGAGAGGAAGCTGCCGGGTATGATTGGCCTTGTGAGCGACAGCTATCCCATTGTGGCGGGAAAGGACACGCCGGAGGGCTTAAGGGCCGCCCATATGGCGGATCTGTTCTTTAATCTCTCTGTGAATGAGGTCTGCGTAAAGGGTGCATATCCCAGGGATTTTATCGAACAGCTGCAGGCGGACGGTTACGACATTTCCTATATGTTTAAGGAGGATGAGGCGGTTTTTGAGAAAGGAACCGTGGATTACCTGGGCATCAATGCGTATAACCGCTATATTGCAGAGCCGCCCCAGGGGCCGGAGACGATTTTGGATGTCAATAATACAGGGGACGGGAAAAAGAAGAGGTTTCAGATTGGCGGCTGGTTCTGCCTGGGCGAGGATCCGGATATGGAGAAGACGCCCTGGGGCATGGAGATCTGTCCCCGTTCCATCTATGATCTGCTGATGGAGCTGAAACGCCTCTATCCGGATACACCGGTTATGATTACGGAGAATGGTGTGGGCAATTACGATGAAGTGACAGACGAAGGGGTTCATGATCCTTACCGCGTTGCATACCTTCAGGGGTACGTGGACTGGATCGGGAAAGCCATTGAGGACGGCTGTGACGTGCGGGGCTATTTTGTCTGGTCAACGATGGATGTGTACAGCTGGATCAACGGCTATAAGAAACGCTACGGCCTGGTTTACATTGACTATGATAGCGAAGACCTTAGAAGGATCCCTAAGGACAGCTATTATTGGTATAAAAATACGATAGAAGAGAAAGGAAGAACGTGTTATGGGTAAATTTACTGATTTTATTGAAAAAAAGATAGCCCCGATGGCAAATAAGCTGGGCAGGAACAAGTATGTGGTTGCACTGCAGAATTCCTTCTTTGCAATGATCCCGTTTATTACTGTGGGCTCACTGGCACTCGTTCTGATTAGTCCCCCCGCAGACTACACCACCATGGATCCTGGGTTTGGCCGCAGTCTGATGCAGGGCTGGCAGGCTTTTGCGGATTTTACAGGTCCCACATTCAACTTTATTAATGCGGTTACCATGTCGCTTCTGGCATTGTGGATTGCAGTGGGGATGGGGCTTAATCTGGCGAAGCAGCACAAGATGGCGCCGCATGTGCCGACACTGGTGACAACGATGTCTTTCCTGATCTGGGCGACCATGAACCCGGAAGGGGGACTGACCTTCTCCTACCTGGATGGTACCGGACTGTTTGTTGCGCTGGTTGCATCCATTGTGTCCTTTGAGCTTTACCGGGCGCTGTCTGAGAAGAAGGTGGGACATATCGATCTCTCCGGCGCAGGCGTGCCGCCCGCACTGGCGGATTCCCTGGGTAATCTGGTTCCCCTTGTCATTATCTTCATTCTGTTTGGAGCGGCAGGGCAGGTGATTATGGCAGTTACGGGTTCTCCGGTTCCGGAGCTCATGTATCTGATTATGTCTCCGCTGATGGGGCTGGTGGACAGCCTTGCGGGAATCATTTTCCTGGCGGTGCTTGTTATGATTCTCTGGTGGTTCGGGATTCATGATTCTGTTATCACAGGACCGCTGGATGTATTTCTGATGAACAATTACAGTGCCAATATGACTGCATTTGCGGCCGGAACAGCGGCAGCGGCTCTGCCGTATATTGTGAATGAGCCCTTTTGGTGGACCTTTATGACCATCGGCGGCAGCGGCGCGACCATGGGACTGGCATTTCTGGCTATGACCAGTAAGTCCAAGCAGATTCGGACCGTGGGAAGGCTGGGCGTGATACCGGCGCTCTTTAACATCAATGAGCCGCTGATCTTCGGCCTGCCCATTATGTATAATCCCACACTGCTGATACCGTTTGTTCTTGCCATGCCTGTAAACGGTGTGATAACCTATCTGTGTATGTCTCTGGGAATTGTAAACAAAGCCTTCTCCTACGGCGGATGGAACATGCCGGCGCCGATCTCCGCGTTTATTGCAACGCTGGACTGGAGAGCCATTGTTCTAACAATTGTATTGATTTTCATTGACATAGTCATTTATCTGCCCTTCTTCAAAGTTTTTGAGAAACAGAAGCTGGCAGAAGAAACAGGAACGGCAAAGGAGTAAGCATATGAATATTGTAATGTTATGCAACCTGGGCATGAGCACAGGAATTCTGGTAAAGAAGCTGGAGGAAGAGGCCGGGAAACGGGGACTGGATGTCACGGTACATGCCTATCCCATGGTGGAGCTGAATGATCACCTGGATGGAGCTGATGCAGTCCTGCTTGGGCCGCAGATCCGCTTTGCGCTGAATGATGTGAAGAAGCAGGCCGGGAACATTCCGGTAATGGCTATTGCGCCTCAGGATTTCGGCATGATGAATGCGGCGAATGTGCTGGATCAGCTGTTGGAACTGATGGGAGAGTAACAGAGGATTTGCAGAAACAGGAAAACGGGGACTGCGGCAGACGGGATAGTTCTGCCGCAGTTCCTGTTATAGGTGGAAGATCTGTAAGAAGGGTATGGCTGGATGGTTGACTTTTGGTAAAGAGGTGTATATAATACATATGTAATTAAAAAAATACATTTTGTAATATTTTTGTTAATTCTGGCATATAATAGAATGAGCCTGCTCACTCGACAGGCAACGGTACTGGAAAAATGGTATATGAGGAAAAGAATATGGAAAATAGGTTCTTTTTATTAAGCATAAACGTTGCTGGAGTAAAGAATCTAAAGAAAGAGGTCCGGCTTGATTTTTACAAAAAAACAATTGACCGGAATTTTAATCCAGATAAATACCGGATCAAAGCCATCTATGGAGAAAATGGGGCCGGGAAATCCGCGCTTATCACGGCAGTTAAGATCTTTCGTGATTTGCTGGTTAACGATAATTATTTAAATGAATCAAAGACGCAGATTTTTTTGAACGAAATCATCAATAAGTCAACCCAGAGCATGCAGTTTGGCTGTGAGTTCCTATTACGTACAGAAGAGACCATTCAGGTTTATCACTATGTGGTTCATATAGGAAAAGGCAGCAATGGATTGTATGAGATCTGGTATGAGGCATTAAAGATAAAAAATGGCAATTATGTAAATAATAATTACAAAACACTCTTTGAGTGTAAAAATGGGGAATTAAAGATTGTAGAGTGTAACGAGAAACAGCGGGAACTGCTGATAAAGAAATCCATGAATCTTTTATCAACACACTCATTTATCTATATTGTTTTAACCAATTCAAAAGGTGTTATGAAATTGTACCTGGAAAAGTTAGAAGGCCTGGATTTAGTAGTTCATATATTGACAGTGTCCTTCCTGCCATTACTGATAAAAGTATATCTTGGTGAAGAAGATCAGCATGAGCTGTATTTTTGGAGAGAACAGGAAAAGAAGAATCAAATGGAAAGGCAGGCATTGCAGGGAGAATTTTTCCCACACGAGGAGATTGTGAACCAGCTTTCCAGTGTCAATGAAAAACTTGTATACAAAAAGGATTTTGAAAAATACAAGGACAGAATCAAGGGATTAACACAGTTTCTTAAGATTTTCAAGCCAGAGCTGGTTACGATTGATATAGATGCAAAAGAAAGAGGCGATCAGTACGAGTGTGACCTGAATCTTAATTATGGAGATTACAGCATTGATAAAGAGTTTGAAAGCACGGGAATCAAGAAACTGATACGGCTGTTTGACTGTTTTACGGCGGCAAGCAGCAGGGGAATTGTGTTTATTGATGAGATGGACTCCAATCTGAATGATGTGTATCTATGCAGACTGATTGAATATTTCATGTATTATGGCAGGGGTCAGCTGTGCTTTACCACACATAATCTAAACCCTATGGCAGTGTTGAAAGAAAACAAAAATTCCATCGATTTTCTGTCAAGCGATAATCATTTAATCTCCTGGACGTCCAGGGGAAATGCGTCGCCGGAGAATTACTACAAAAATGGAATGATAGAAGATCTGCCTTTTAATATAGATGCTGCGGATTTTGTGGGAATTTTTGAGGAGTAGCAAAATATGCCGGTTCAGTTAATACTTTGTGTGGAGACAAATAAGAGAGCAGATACGGACAGTGTTTATATTTCAGAAACGATCCGGCATTGGTATCAGCTGAATAACCGGATTAAACTCAGTAAAGTATATATGAACACAAAATCAAGATACTGTTCCAAAGCGGTTGAGAAAGAAATCGCAGAAAAATCAAAAGCCTTTACGATCGGAGATACGAAGGTTATTTACTGTATTGATACAGATCAATACGAAAAGAGTATAGAACACAAAAAAGAATTTCACAATATCAGACAGTATTGTGAAGAACATCATTACGATCTGATTTGGTTCTGTCATGACATTGAAGAGGTATTTCTGGGAAAAAAGGTTCTGGATTCCCAGAAAAAGCAGGAAGCGGCTTTGTTTCGAAGAAAGAGGAAGATTGAAGCGGTACATAGTGATTCGTTATCCTGCCGGGGAATACAGTCAGGTGCAAGTAATATTCTGAATATACTGGATCAATATTTATCCAGAAAAACTGCGAATGTTTTGTGAGAACAGTGAAAGGGAGATATAACTTTGTCAAAAACAGGCCTCAAAAACCTGTGGACACTAGATATGAAAATGTCCGCAGGTTTTTGGGGCCTGTTCTGTCTGCTTTCTATGTCCTTGTCAAGAGAGGATACCCTTAGTGAGCAGAGGGATAAACGGGTCTAATCTAATTCTTCTTCTCCAACCAGCTCATCAAACTCCGCCGCGTCCAGCATCTCATCGAAAGCGTCTGCCACGGCCTCATATTCCTCATCATCCTCAATATTCTCAAGCTCCGGCGTTCCCTGGCTGTTGTCATAGCGGTAGATAAATACCTCTCCATCCTCATTTTCGCCATTTTCATCCAAAGGAAGAAGAGCAATATAATCCCGTCCGTTTACGGGAAAAATCGTCAGGATCGCGCATTCGATCTGTTCATCGTTATCCAGGGTCAGCGTGACCGTAATATTGCCGTCACAGGAGTCGCAGCTGCCGTTGCAGGCTGTGGTACCGCATTTATTTTCGTTTGCCATCCTATTACCTCATTTCTTCATTGTATTGTGTGTCACTTCCCGGCTGCATGTATCCTTGTCAGGAAAAGTTAAGTATGACCTTACTGTATCAGAAGAAGCGCACAAAAGCAAGGAAAACTGACAGGCAGGGGGTGCTTTAAGCAGAAAAACATGTTTTTAGGAGAAATAACCAGAAGTACGTATGAGCGTTTATCTTATTTAGACGTTCTACACATAATAAATCTGTAAAAATCCCACACAAAAGAGAATATCAACAAAAAAGTCACTTTTTTATAAGATTTTTTACGAAAATTATAAATACAAAAGATAACTGTACAGATACAATAAGGTTGATTGAGAAAAAGCAGAAGAAGGTGAGAAGATGGGGAAAGTACTTTTGGAAATGAAGCATATCAGTAAAAGCTTTGGTTCCGTCCAGGCCCTGAAGGACGTTTCCATAGATCTGCACGAGGGAGAGGTACTGGCCCTGATGGGAGAGAACGGCGCCGGGAAATCTACACTGATGAACATCCTGAGCGGTTCCCTGCTTCCTCAGGAGGGCGGGATCTATGTGGACGGCCAGCAGGTGAATGTGACGGATCCGGTGGCTGCCAGAAAGTATGGAATTGCCAAGATTCACCAGGAACTGCAGATCGTTCCGGAGCTGAATGTGGCCGAGAATATTTTCCTGGGCCGGTGGTTCAAGAAAGGTGCTCTGGTGGATTTTGGCAGGATGGAAGAGGAGACCCAGAAGTATCTGGATATGCTGGAGCTGGATGTGAAACCTGCCCAGAAGCTTAAAGATCTGCGGATCGGAGAACAGCAGCTGGTGGAGATTGCCAAAGCCTTATCGTTGGATGCGCGGATTCTGGTTATGGATGAGCCCACTTCCGCCATCAGTGAGAAAGAGGCGGAGAAGCTGTTTACGATTATCCGCCGCCTGCGCAGCGAGGGCCGGGGAATCATTTATATTACCCACCGGATGGAAGAGATTTTCAAGATCGCAGACCGGCTGACGGTGATGCGGGACGGTGAGTACATAGGTACGGTAAATGCGGCTGAGACCAATACGGACGAGATTATCCGTATGATGGTAGGCCGTGACGTGAGCGAACAGTACCCCAAAGATCCCACGGAAAAGGGAGAAGTGGTCTTTGAGGTGAAGAATCTGACTTACACGCCTCCGGAGGGAAGCTTCCGCCGTTCCCTGAAAAATATTTCCCTGAAGGTACGCCGGGGAGAGGTTTTGGGCATTGCGGGACTGGCAGGAGCAGGAAGAACAGAATTCTTCGAGTGCGTGGCTGGCGTTCATGCAAAGGAAGTGACCGGAGAGGTCTATATAGAAGGAAAGCCGGTTGTGATACGAAAACCGGAAGATGCCATTGAGGCAGGGATTTCTTTTGCCACAGAGGATCGGAAGGGGAGCGGACTGGTGCTGCAGCGCTCCATTGGCGAGAATATTTCTCTTCCGCTTCTAAAGCAGTTCAGTAAATACTTCTTTATGGATTTGAAGAACGAGGGAAAGGCCTGGGAGGAGCAGATAGAAGCCCTGCGGGTAAAGGCTCCCGGAAGCGGGACTCTGGCCAGTTCCCTGTCGGGCGGCAATCAGCAGAAGGTGATTCTGGCCCGCTGGCTGCTTACGAAGCCAAAGCTTCTTCTCCTGGATGAACCCACCAGAGGCATTGACGTGGGTGCCAAGGCAGAGATTTATCAGTTGATCAATAATCTGGCCAAGACCGGGATGGCGATTCTTGTGGTGTCCTCGGAACTGCCGGAGGTTATCGGAATATCTGACAGAATTGTTACGTTTTGTGAGGGTGAGCTCACGGGAGAATTCCTTCAGGAGGAGGCTACCCAGGAGAAGCTGCTTCACAGCGCTACAAAGTAAGCTATATTAACGAACTATCATTAACAGGGAGAAGCAGAAAATGAAAGCAGACCAGACAAAAGTATTGATTAAAAAAATGCAGAGTGTAATCGCGCTGATCCTGATTTTCATTGTCGCAAGTATTATCTGCGTGCAGGACGGCGAGAATGTGTTTCTGGATACCAGAAATCTGATGAATGTGCTTCGTGCCGTGTCGGAGAACGGGATTATTGCCATTGGTATGACCATGATTCTGATTTTGGGAGATATTGACCTCTCCGTCGGCTCGGTTGTGGGATTGGTGTCTACCGGGTGCGCGGCGCTGATGGTGTGGAACGGACTTCCGTTTATACCGGCAGTCCTGGCCAGTCTTCTGATTGGCGCGGCCTTTGGATTTTTCAATGGCATCTGTATCACAAAGCTGAAGCTGCAGGCCTTTATTGTGACACTGGCCAGTATGAATATTGCAAGAGGACTTGCCCGCTTCTGGGCCAACGGTGTTGGAATTCCGCTGACCTACGGCAAGGGGGAGGGTCTGGCGCCGCCGGAGTTTGAGGTGCTGCAGATGCGGATCAGCGGTTTGATTCCGGTGCCTGCCATTATATTCCTGGTGCTGCTGCTGATTTTCCATTTTATTATGACAAGGACACGGTTTGGCCGTCAGCTCTACGCCATCGGCGGCAACCGCCAGGCTTCCTATCTGGCTGGTATCAATGTAGACCGGATTAAACTGTTCACCTTTATGCTGTGTTCGATGCTTGCATCGGCTGCGGCTATGATTCATGCAGCCCAGATCAGCCAGGGCGGCCCCAACGAGGGATCTGGTTATGAATTGAATGCAGTGGCAGCCTGTGCCATCGGCGGAACCAGCCTGGCAGGCGGCAAGGGAACCATGCTGGGAACGCTCATCGGAGCGCTGATTCTTGGTATGCTGGATAACGTACTGGGACTGAAAGGTGTAAACTCTAACCTGCAGTTGATGGTAAAGGGCTTTCTGATCATCATCGCGGTATTTATGCAGGCAGAGCGGCGGGATTGACAGATTCCCCATAGGTTTTTTATTACATGTGCGCAATCTATTGGGCGTTGATCGATAGCAGCGCCCGGTAGATTAAAAAAATAAAAGCTATCGAAGAAAGAGGGAACTATGAAAAAGAGAATTTTAAGTGTGGTACTGTGTACGGCAATGCTTACAGCCCTTCTGGCTGGATGCGGCAGTAAGGCAGAAGAGCCTGCAGCAGCAGAGCCGGCCGGTACCGAGGAAGAGGCAGAGGCTCCGGCCCCCGCAGAAGATGCTGAGGAACCGGCAGCAGATGCAGCAGGAGGCGCAAAAGACAAGTACGTGATTGGCATGTCACAGTGTAATCTGGGCGAGCCCTGGCGTGTTGCCATGAACGATCAGATTGCGGCAGCGGCGGAAGCACATCCGGAGTTTGAGATTATCTACGCAGATGCTGCACAGGACAACTCCAAGCAGATCGCGGACATTGAGAACTTCGTACAGATGAAGGTAGATTTGATTATCACTTCTCCCAACGAGGCAACTCCTCTGACCAACGCAGTTACCGCAGCTTATGAGGCTGGAATCCCGGTTATCCTTCTGGACAGAAAAATTGACGGAGAAGGATATACACAGTTTATCGGCGCAGATAACGTGGCAATCGGAAAACAGGTAGGCGAATACGTAGCAAATACACTTCTTCCCGACGGCGGAAAAGTCTGCGAGATCAAGGGTCTTGAGGGAACCTCCGGCGGTATCGACAGAGACAACGGTTTCCGTGAGGGAATCAAAGCGAACCCGAAGGTAGAGATCGTAGCAGCAAACAATGCAGACTGGCTGCGTGAGAAGGCAATCACGGTTGCAGAGGAAATGCTGCAGACCAACAAAGAGATCGACCTGTTCTACTGCCTGAATGACCCCATGGCAGAGGGCGCTTACATTGCGGCAAAGAATGCAGGACGCGAGAAGGATATCATCTTCATTGGCGTTGACGGACTTCCTACTCCTGACGGCGGTATCCGCAGTGTTATGGAAGGCAGACTGAGCCTGTCCATGGTATACCCCACCGGCGGCGCAGAGGCGATTGAGAGCGCATACCAGCTTCTGGTAGAGGGTAAGGAGCTTGAGAAAGAGATTACTCTGGAATCCGAGATTATCACTCCGGAGACTGCTCCTGACTTATTAAAGAAATACGGCGGAGAATAATCCAGGAATTTCCCGCAGATTACCGGCTCGTCTGTATACAGCAGACGGGCCGGTGTTTTCTTCCATGCAGACAGAAGATGCCCTAATGGATTTTTTTGATGCCCTGGCATGGATTGTCTGGTATAATCAAAAATGATATGCCGGCAGATTTGGGAATGTGACAGCATACAGGCAGAGAGATAAGGGGGGATGCGTATGAATAAGATACAGGAACTGCTTTTTTCCAAAAATTTAAGACGCTCCTTTCTGGTATTTACCTTCACGGCAGTGCTGTCTGTAACTCTGATACTCACCATGGCAGGGGGCAGAATTTATACAGATTCCATTGAAGAACATGCCTACGCCAATACGGCGGAAATGCAGAATCAGGTACAGAAAGCCGTGGATCTGAAGCTTGAGGACATTGAGAAGGTACTGAAGCTTTTAGGAGAGAGCCAGGAGGTTCAGGGTTATCTTATTGTGGATGAAGATCGGGAGCAGGGAAGAAGGGTCCAGCTTGAGACAGCCGTCCGGGAGCTTCTGCTTCAGTATTCTGCCATTCACAGAGATTACCTGAATATCGTGGTGGCCAGCAGCCGGGGGCATTATCTCTCCAATGATTCCTATCGGATTCAAAAGCAGGCCCTCAGCGGAGAATTGTGGTATCAGGATGCAGTGGCGGCCGGCGGAAAGCCGGTGGTGATCTGCTCTTCCATAGGAAGGAACCTGCAGGACTGGAGAAATTACAGCTCAGACAGCTATATTTCTGTGGCTCAGGGGATCTATGACAAAGACAGCCGGGAGCTGATCGGAGTGGTCCTGATCGATCTGGATAAGCAGAGCATTCAGAATCTGGTAGGCGATATTACGCTGGGCCAGACAGGCTTTGTCTTTATTATGGACAACAGAGGAAATGTGCTGTATACCCCGGAAAATAAAGTGGTATATCGCATCAATCCGGCATGGTTTCAGGGCGCCCAGAGCGGGAGCTTCAAATGCCGGATTCAGGAAGAGCAGTATCGGATTATCTACAACCAGTCCGAATATACCCGGCTGACCACAGTGGGGCTTTATGATATGGGGAAGACCATAGAGGGCGTGGCCAGGGTCCAGAGAGTATCCATACTGCTGGCGGTTCTCTGCTGCGGGGCGGCCTTCTTCTGGTCCGTATTTTTTTCCAAAACCATTACCACGCCGATTACCAATCTGTCTAAGCTTATGAAACGGGCGCAGACAGGAGATTTGACAGTGCGTTTTGACAATCACTATCAGGGAGAAATCGGGCAGCTGGGGAATTCCTTTAACTCTATGGTAAATAAGATTGACGAGCTGCTCTGCCTGGTTTATACGGAACAGCAGAAGAAACGGGAGGCGGAGATTAAGATTCTCCGGGAGCAGATCAAGCCCCATTTTCTTTATAATACCCTGGACAGTATTCAGTGGATGGCCAAAAAATATCAGGCCATGGACATTGTAGAGACAGTCCGGGCGCTGTCGAATTTCTTCCGTATCAGTCTGAGCAGCGGGAAGGAGTACATAACCCTGGGGGAGGAAATGTCTCTGGTCCGCAGCTATCTGGATGTGCAGAAGTTCCGGTATGAGGATTTGTTTGAATATGAGCCCAGCTGTCCGGATGAACTTTTGGACTGCCAGGTTCCCAGATTGATCGTGCAGCCTCTGGTGGAAAATGCCCTGTACCATGGGATTAAGGAGTCGGAGCGGGAGCGGGGATATATCCGCATTCATATCCGCCAGGAGGAACCGGGCACCCTGCGGATCCTGGTTATGGATGACGGAGCCGGAATGAGTCAGGAGGAATGTGATGGGATGAATGAGCTTCTCCGCATGGAGAAGCGGCCCAAAGAGCCCCAGGCATTCGGCGCGCTGAATGTCCATGATCGGATTCATTTTTCCTATGGGGAGCCTTACGGCCTGTTCTACCGGCCGGGGCCGGAAGGGGGCACAGTTGCGGAGATTCGGCTTCCCCTTACCAGGGAGTTAGGAGGAAAAGGAAATGTGGAAGATTCTGATTGCAGATGATGAGCCGAAAATACGGAAGGGACTGCGGGAGCTTGTGGAGAGCTTCGACCTTCCCTTAAAAGTCTGCGGAGAGGCGCGCAATGGTCTGGAGGCGGTCCGTCTGATTGGAGAAGAGAAGCCGGATGTGGCGCTGGTAGATATCTGTATGCCGAAACTGAATGGTATTCAGCTGATGGAGAGAATCCGGGAGAACCATGGGGAATGCCGGATGATTATTGTATCTGGATACAATGAATTCACCTATGCCAAGGAGGCAATGGCTCTGGGGGTGCGCAATTATATCCTGAAGCCTGTGGAAGAGCAGGAGCTGTATGAAGCCCTCCGCAGTCTGATGGAGGAACTGACAAAAGAACGGTCCAGACAGCGTTTTATTGAGCTGGCTAATTATCAGCTGGAACAGCACCGGGAATACCTTCAGGGTGTATTTTTCAATGACTGGATCGAGGGAAGGCTTACTGACAGCGAGCGGGCAGGCCAGAAGGAGCTTTTGTCCGTGTCCATCGGGCAGGAAGCGGAGCTGGTTCTGGTTTCTATTCAGAACAACCGTACCTTAAGTCTTCGCATGGAAGACAGTCATATTTCGGAAGATGTCTATCAGTTTGCTTTGAAAAATATACTGGAAGAGCTTCTGGAAGACTGCGGACCTGTCTATCTTTTTGTGGACCGGTATCAGAATGTGGCGGGGATCTTCCATGGCGCCGGGCAGGAGCCAGGCAGGCGGCAGCGGTATGTGGGAGAGCGTCTGGAGCAGATTCTGGGTGGAACCTGTACGCTTGTGTTCCGAAGCTGTATGGAAGAAAATTTCCCGGAGGTTTATGGGGAGGCACTGCAGGAGGTACAGCGGGCATTGGAGTGCCGCCCGGTTGTGACAGAGGCAAAGAAATACCTTTATGAACATTTCCGTGAGGCAGAGATTGACTTGAATCTGGTGGCCCGTTCCATCGGCATCAGCCCTGCTTACCTGAGCCGCCTTATGAAGCAGGAGCTTGGCATGTCTTTTAAGGATTTTCTGACCAGCCTGCGGATCAATGAGGCGATTGTACTGATGCGCAGCACCAGCCGTTCTATCAATGAGATTTCGGATATGGTGGGCTATAAGAGCCAGCACTATTTTTCCACGGCTTTTAAGAACATTATGGGGATTTCCCCCTCAGAGCACCGGAAAAATATCGTCTGAAAGGGAGAGATAGATGAAAAAGAAGGTTTGGACTTTGTGCGCAGTCTGGCTCTTATGTTTCGTGACAGGGTGCCAGAAGGCAGAGGATATACAGGAAAATGAGTATGAGTATCTCATTGGCGTCAGTCTCACCAATGTGATGGAGCCCTGGCTGAGCCATACCATTGACGAGATGACGGAACATCGGACGTTCGACAGCCAGGTTAATATTATTTTCAAGGATGCCGCAGGCAGCGCCCAGAAACAGATGCAGGATATCGATCAGCTGATGGAATGCGGCGTGGATCTGTTGATTGTGGCTCCCGGTGATATGGATTCTCTGGAAGAGAAAGTAGAGGAGGTTTATAAAGAGATTCCGGTGATTGTCATGGGGATTGATCCGGGAACGGATCAGTATACTTCTTTTATTGAATTTGATGATTATGAGATAGGAAGACTGGCCGGGGCCTATATTCTGGAAAAGCAGTACCAGCCGGAAAATGAGATCGTAGTGCTTGCGGGGCCTGGGGATTCGGCGATTTCAGATGCGCGCCTCCAGGGCTTTCGGGATGAAACAGAAGGAAAGCTTGGAGATGCCAGAGTTCACTATCTAAATGGAGAGTGGCTTCGGGACAAAGCAGAAAACCGCATGAAGGATTATCTGGTTGTGAACCAGAAGGCAGATATGGTCTTTGCGCTGAACGACGAGATGGCTTACGGGGCTTATCTGGCACAGGCTCAGTACCGGGTGACCGGGACCTGCTTTTTGGGCGTGGACGGATTTGCCGGAAATCTGGGCGGACTGGATCTGGTAGAGCGGGGAATCCTTGATGCAACCATCCAGTGCTCCGGGATTGGCAGTCTGGCTTATAAAACTGCCCTTCAGATTTTAGAAGGGCAGGAGGTTGAAAAACATCTGGTTATAGAGCCGAAGGTAATAACAGAAGAAGAAATCAGATAATCTCCATCATCAGCTCCAGCAGCTGTTCGATATTGAGCGGCTTGGGGATATGCGCGTTCATGCCGCTTCTTCTGGCCATACGCCGATCTTCGTCAAAGGTATTGGCAGACAGGGCCACGATGGGAATGCTACGAAGCTTGGGCTCTTCCAGAGAACGGATCAGCTGTGCGGCTTCGTAGCCATTCATAATCGGCATCTGGATGTCCATAAGGACTAATCCGTAATAATCAGAACCCTTCTGGGTAAGATGTTCAAGAGCATCCTGACCGTGAGAAGCAGTTTCCACAACAAAACCAGAATCCTCAAGAAGTTCCGTCTCCAGCTCCAGATTCAGATCGTTGTCATCCACCAGGAGGATTCGGCGCCCGTGCATCCGCTCAACCAGAATATCCTGCGCCTGCGCCGGCTCGAAAGTCCGCTCATGCTGAATCCGCAGATTAAATGTGGCGGTAAAGCGGCTCCCTTTTCCGGGAGTGCTTTGCGCAGAAATAGTTCCATCCATGGTCTCAGCCAGCTGTTTTGCAATGGTCAGGCCAAGCCCCGTTCCGTGGACACCGCTGAAGGTGGTATTTTTGACCCGCTCAAAGGGCTCGAAGATGCGTTCCAGATATTTGGGTTCAATTCCGATTCCGTTATCCTCCACAGAAAATTCGTAGGAGGCATAGTTGTTGGAATGAGCTTTTACTTCCGTTACCTTGATTGTTACCTGTCCGTTTTCATCCGTATATTTGACTGCGTTGGTTCCAAAGCAGATCAAGAGCCGCCGGAGCTTGTCCGGATCTCCGTATACATACGGATGCTGCAGGAGAGAGGAATCTACCGAAAGCGTAATATGCTTGTTTTCTGCCCGCGGGGACAAAGAAGCGTGAACCTCCGCCATCAGATCGGAAAGACAGCAGGGAACCTCTATGGTCTGGATCGTTCCGGATTCCATACGGGACAGATCCAGAATATCGTTAATTAGGGAAAGCAGAAGCTCACTGGAGGTCTGAATGCGGTCAATATATTCCGCCAGCTTTTCCGGTTCCTGGATATGATTGCGGGCAAGGGTTACAAAACCGGTAATGGCATTCAGGGGCGTACGTATGTCATGGGACATATTGGACAGGAAGGTATTCTTGGCAATATTAGCCAGACGGGCATGGCTCAGAGCTTCTTCAAACAGCTTTTTCTGCTCCATTTCATGGCGGATTTCTTCGTCAACCCGCCGAAAGCCCAGTACAATCCGTGCAGAAGGATCGACGTGGCTTACGCTGGCAATGCGCAGCTGAAAGTATTGTACCGTATCCTGTTCCTTGACACGATAGTTTATATAATATGTATTGGAGAGAGACAGTTTTTCATGAATCCGGACAGGGTTAAGAGCCTCGGAAACCAGTGTCTGATCCTCTGGGTAAACCCATGTTTTGACATACATGGAGCAAAAGGTTTCATAAGAACGGATCGGTTCCTGAACCTCAAAATAAGGACAGGCCCGGTTGCTCAAGCGGTAAGGGATCAGCCGGTCTATTTCCAGATTGACATATAGAATAGACTCATAAGTACTGCTGAGCCCTTCGATAATTTCAATTCTCCGTCTCTGCTCTTCGGTCTGCTGTTCTCTTTTTTCGGTGGCGTCGCCGGCAAAGACGTAGAATAAATCTCCCGCCAGCCCGCTGTGGATAAAATGGCCATAGTCTTCTACCCAGCGGACCTGGCCGCCCTTCTGGATAATGCGGTATTCAACATAATCCAGATCGTATTGATTATGGGCAATCTGTTCGCGGATACTGGCCTCCACCGCTTCCAGATCATCCGGGTGGACCAGCCCGCGGAAGGAGTTCCCGGTAAGACAACGGAATTCTTCCAGAGAATCACAGGCAAAAAGGCGGAGCATGGCCTTGTTGGCATAGAGAATTTCTTCATCGCCGTCTGCGCGGTAGATGAAAAAGCCGCCGGGCATTTCATCCATAAAAGCTTTCATTTCCAGAGCTGTCTTTAGTCTGGCATCGTCTTGATTGGTTTCCTTTTCTATCGAATCGCACTGCGAAAGGTAAAGTACAGACAGAATGTGTTCAATCATGGGATGGTCTGTTTTTACTTTTCCGTTCATGTTGTTGTTCCCCCTGAAATAATCTTGGTACTGCTCAATGCTGTCGCGTATATTATATCATTTTTTTGTCCGGTTGTGAATAAAAACCTTCTTGATCTTCGTTTTGATTGTCAATATAATAGTAACAGTTCAGACGGCGGGACAGGTGAAGGAAAGAAAGGCATGATAAGCAGATGGGAAAGATAGAAGAGATTGCAGCGGCCATTGAGGCGGGAAGGATGAAACCAGTGATGCCTTTGGTTCAGGAGGCTTTGAACCTGGGAATTCCGCCCAATGAAATTCTCAACAAAGGAATGATTGATGCTCTGGGAAATGTAGGAGAGAAGTACCGGAAAGGCGAGATCTTTGTACCGGAAATGATCCTCGCGGCCAGAGCCATGAAAAAGGGCGTGGAGGTGCTGAGGCCTTATCTGGCATCAGAGCATACGGCCGTGCTGGGAAAGGTTATCATTGGGACGGTTGCAGGAGATCTGCACGATATCGGGAAGAATCTGGTGAGCATGATGCTGGAAAATGCAGGCTTTGAGGTAGTGGATCTGGGAATTGACGTATCCACCCGGAAGTTTATTGATGCGGTAACAAAGCATTCCGATGCTGTTCTGGTTGCCTTATCGGCCCTTCTGACCACAACGCTTCCGGCTATGCGGGAGACTGTTCACGCGTTGAATGGACAGGCTTTCCGGGATCGGATTCAGATTATGGTGGGGGGAACTCCGGTGACCGAGGATTTTGCGCGGGAAATCGGTGCAGACGGCTGCAGCCGGAATGCGGCGGAGGCTGTGGTTCTGGCTAAAGAGCTGCTTGGAAATGTTCATCATGTGGAGAATCTGTAAAAAGGAGGAAATTTCTTACAGTTTAAGCGGCACATTCATTAAGAGCAGGGCAGGAGGAAAGAGGCATGAAATTTATACAGGATATCACAGACTTTATTTTTGTGGAGGATCAGCCAGAGAAAGCGGATATAATTTTTATTCCAGGTGGAAATCAGGGCGCCATTGCCGTGAAGGCGGCAGAGCTGTACCGGGCCGGGTATGCGCCGCTTATTCTGCCTTCCGGCCGTTTCAGTAAGCTGGCAGGACACTGCGGCATTCCCGGTTATGATACCGAGTGGCAGTTTCTAAGAGATATACTTCTAAGAGAGGGGGTTCCTAAGGAAGCGGTACTGGAGGAGCAGCAGGCGACCTATACCTACGAAAATGCCATTTATTCCCGGCAGGTGACCAGCCGCTTGGGGCTTTCAATCCGACGCGCGGTTCTCTGCCCCCAGGCCTGTCATGCCCGGCGGGCATTGCTGTATTATGAGGTTCTGTACCCGGATACGGAATTTTTCGTGTGTCCTGCAGTGACACGGGAGATCAGCCGGGATAACTGGTTTCTGGATGGAGAGAAGATTGATGTGGTTTTAAGCGAGCTGGAGCGCTGTGGAAGTCAGTTTCATGAGATACTGCGGGAGTATGGGAAAGCCGGGAGATGAAAAACTGCGGTTGATAAGCATAATACAGAGGCTGCGTTGAGCGGCAGTCTGGAGAGAAGGGAAAGGACAGGAAAAATGGAATTAAAAGAAATTGTAGAGCTGGTAAAAAAGACAAAAACCTTTGTAGAAAACAGGGAGATGGCAGTACAGGTGAAGGAAAAAGGGCTGGCGGATTATGTCACCCAGGTGGACACCAGTATCCAGAATTACCTTTCCAGAGAGCTTCAGAACCTGGCTCCGGATATTCAGTTTCTGGGGGAGGAAGAGGGACTCCACGAGATATCCGGAGATACCTGCTGGATCCTGGATCCCATAGACGGCACCACCAATCTGATTCATGACTATCAGCACAGCACCGTATCCCTGGGGCTGTATGAGAGAGGGGCGATTGTGCTGGGGATTGTCTATGATCCATTCCGGGATGATGTGTATCACGCAGAAAAAGGGAAGGGAAGCTTTCTCAATGGAAAGCCCATCCATGTATCTTCTGCCAGAACACTGGGGGATACCATTATCTCCATTGGAACTGCCCCCTACGACAAATCCCTGGCGAAAGAGAATTTTCCCCGTTTCCAGCGGATCTTTGAACGGTGTCAGGACATCCGCCGGACAGGAAGCGCGGCCCTGGATCTGGCTTACACAGCCTGCGGCCGGACAGGCGGTTTCTTCGAGGCAAGACTTCAGCCCTGGGACTTTGCGGCTGGGATGCTGCTGGTGACAGAAGCCGGCGGGGCAGTCACGGATTTTGCAGGAGAGCCCCTGAGACTGCTGCAGCCGGGCAGTGTGCTGGCCAGCAATGGGGCTCTCCATGAAGAATTGGTAGAATTGATGGGACAGATTTAATCTACCGTCACATCTAACTGCCGGGACGGTGCGGGCAGATCCGGCTTTACCGCCTGTGCTTCCCGGTAGGCGGCCTGGGCTTTGGCGCGTTTTACTTTCCGGGCCTCCGGCGTGTGTTCTGCCTCCAGGCGCGTCATTTGCCGCTTTTCCAGAGCTGCTCTGGCTTTCCCGCTCTCCACATGAGCTTCGCTGGGAAGTTCTGCAGGGTCTTCGCTGCCGGTCTCGTCTTTCGTCTTCCCTTCCTCTGGTTTCTGGGACTCTTCGGTTTTGGAAGGATCTTCGATGCCCATCTCGGCTTTCTTTGCTTCTTCCAGCTCCTTTTCCGCCTTCTGTTTCTCTGCCTCAGTGGGAAGCTTGGCATACTTTCCGCTTTCCACAAATTCCTGTGTGCTCTCCTGCAGGGCCATATTTTTCCGATGTTCATTCCAGACCAGCTCCAGCTTCTTGCTCTCAGGAATATTGGGGTTGTTCTTTATATCGTTTACCGTGGCAAGAGAAGAAGCGGCATGTGCCATTTTCACCCGCTGCACTTCATCCTTCGTTTTACAGCGCTTTAACTCCTGCTCATAGTTTTTCTGCTCCGATTCCATGGCCTTGACCCGCTGGTAGGTCTGGGGATCGTGATCTCTTAGATAAGCCAGCTCCTCGGCGGAGAGTTTTTGACCGCTGTTGAGCTTCAGCTCAATCTGGGCTGTCATTTTCGTAGTGCCGTCCTTGTTGGCTTTGCGGATTTCCTCAGCCTGCTTTTCTATAGAATCAGCGATGGTGGTGGTGCCGTCGGCAGTGAAGTCGCCGAATGTCTTTTTCTTCTGCCACTTCATCTGCATTTCCATATTTTTAGTATAGGTGTTCAGGGACTGAACGGTAAAGAAATTCACAAAAAATCCCCCCTTTATTGCGAATTTTTAATTAGGATAAAACGAAACGGTCCATACCTGCTCGTGACCGTGTATGCCCTTGTCAAGAGAAGGCAGTTCTTATATAAAAAATATCGACATTTTCTGGAAAAACTTAATGCAATTGCTTTTGGAGAATATTTTTGTTATGATGAAAAATAAGAAGATTCGGTAATTCTGTTCAAGCAGGAGAGGAAGGAAATGGAACAAGATAAAAAAGATGCAAAAGTACTGGTATTCGGCTCACTGAACATTGACTATGTGTATCAGGTGGATCATTTTGTGCAGGCAGGGGAGACTATTTCTTCCCGGAGTATGCAGACATTCTGCGGCGGAAAAGGGCTGAATCAGTCCATTGCTTTTGGGAAGAGCGGTGTGGATATCTGGCATGCAGGGGCCGTGGGGAAGGGGGATTCCCGGATGCTGCTGGATGCCTTGGAAAGAGCAGGGGTACATACCGAATTGATACGGAAAAAAGACTGCTCCAGCGGACATGCCATTATCCAGAATACGCCAGACGGGGAGAACTGTATTATGCTCTATGGCGGAGCCAATCAGGAAATTACCAGAGAAGAGGCTGAGGAAACTTTGCAGCATTTCCGGGAAGGAGATTATCTGGTTCTGCAAAATGAGATCAACCAGATGCCCTATATTATGGAGCAGGCTCACAAGCGGGGGATGCGGATTGTATTAAATCCTTCTCCCATGGATGAGAAAATAGCTCAGCTGCCCCTGGAGTATGCAGACTGCCTGATGCTGAATGAAGTGGAAGGCCTGGCTCTTTGTGAAGCTGGATCCGGGCAGGAAACGGAAAATCTGCTGGAAAAACCAGAAGAAATGCTTGCGCGCCTGTTAAAACGGTTCCCCCAATCCCGGATCGTATTGACTCTGGGAAAAAACGGGGCCTTGTTCGGCTTTGGCGAAGAGCGGTATAAGCAGCCTGTCTTTAAGGTAAAGGCAGTGGATACCACAGCGGCCGGCGATACCTATACGGGATTCTTTATCAGCAGTCTGATCCGCGGATATTCTGTGCCGGAGGCTCTGCGCACAGCAGCCAAGGCTTCGGCCATTGCGGTGGGACGCAATGGAGCAGGAGTATCAATTCCCACCAGAGAGGAAGTAGAGCAGGCGCAGCTGTAGGATTTGAAGAACAGGCAGTTTTGCCAGAGCCGGGCGCTTTTGGAGTGAGATCAGGACAGCGTACCGTGCTGAGGATTTGAAATTACTTAGTTAAGATGGAAGAGAGAAATGCTGTTTGTTACTGTTTTTTTTCAGATGCTTGCCCTTTTGCTGCTGATTGGCGCAGGCTGGATAATTGCAAAGAAGGGAATGATGGATGAGCACACCAATGGTCAGATGTCAGGTCTCTTAGCCAATGTGTTCAATCCTCTGTTGATCGTATCCAGCGCGGCCAATTCTGTGGGCTTGATTTCAACGGCAGATATGAAGACTGTGGGGCTGATTGCAGCGGGGATGTTTGCAGTTTTTATTGTGCTGGGGATGGTTCTCTCACCTTTCTTTGAACATGACCGGGATCAGAGGAAGCTGTTCCAGCTGATGTTCGTTTTTTCCAATCTGGGCTTTGTGGGGATTCCCGTTGTAACCAGTGTGGCAGGTCCGGAATATGTCGTTTATGTGACGGAATTTATCTTAATTTATACAATCCTGCTCTATACCTATGGAGTAGGCCTGCTGTGTGGAAAGCTTTCGCTCTCTTCGTTAAAGGAGATGCTGAATCCGGGAACCGTCTGCAGTGTGGCGGCTCTTGGTATCATCATCTGGGGGATTCAGCTGCCGGATTTTCTGAAGGCAGCAGTGACCTGTCTGGGAAATGTTACCTCCCCCATGGCTCTGATTGTGATTGGCTTTACCTTGGCTCACGCAGATCTGCGCAGAGTATTCGGCCAGCCCCGGCTGTATGTGTTTGCTTTGCTGAAGCTTTTAGTTCTGCCGCTGCTGTTACTCCCTTTTCTGCGGATGGCGGCAAGGGAGCTGCCATTGATATCCGTATGTATGGTGATGTTTGGAATGCCGGTGGGCAATGTGCCGATGATGCTGGGGATGCAGAAAGGCATGGATGTGTCTACAGGCAGTGCGGCAATTATTCTTACTACGGTTTTCTGCGTGCTTACCATTCCGGTTTTGATGGCTGTGGCAGCCGGGTGAGAGCATAAGCTTTTGAGACAGTCTGCTGTTTATGAAAGATGCCCGAAAGAACTTCCAAACCATGAAAGCACATGGTGGGGAAGTCCTTTCGGGCATCTTTAAAATTCTGTGGTAAAGCTTATTCAGGATAGACCAGCCGCTCTTCTTTGATATCGTACAATACTTCATTCAGATACCGTTCTGCCAGCCAGTTAGCCATAGGAAGATTCATATCCAGATAGTTGCCGCAGTCTTTGGCGCAGGCTCCAGGCACCTCCCCGGAAAAGTCCCGGATAAACTCCCACATTTCCACCATCAGGGGAACAATATCCTTAGACTCATAATCCCCGGCCAGCAGAAGATAAAAGCCGGTCCGGCAGCCCATAGGCCCGAAATAGATCGTCTTAGAGCCAAATTCCTTATGATTGCGCAGAAACGTAGCTCCCAGATGCTCAATGGTATGTACCTCTGCAGTGTTCATCACCGGCTCTTCATTGGGATTGGTCAGACGCAGATCAAAAGTAGTTATCAGAGATTCCCCTGCCGGGTCTTTCCGGGAGACATAGACACCGGGCTTAAGTTTGTTGTGGTCGATGGTAAAGCTTGTGATTTTTTCCATGATAGTTATCCTTTCCAGATTCAGTTGACTGAGAAGCTTGGGTTGAAAGCTTCTGTAT
>CATJHO010000060.1 GCA_949740535.1 uncultured Lachnospiraceae bacterium | reverse complement strand
TGCCATGTATTCCGTGCCCAGGCTTTCTTCTGTGGAAATCAACATTCCCCTTATGGCCAAGGCTTCGGTTGCCAGCTTATTCTCCCAGATGAAGCTGGGAGAGACCCTTCCGGTTAAAATCCAGGTGCCGGTTTCTTATATTGAACGGGACAGTGTGGCAGAGGCCCGGTGTTCTGCGGAGCAGGCGGGGGCGGAGGCCGGAGAAAAGGAGGTGTCCCCATGGGCAGTTACCTGAATCCAGGCAATAAAGGGCTGGAGGAAAGCTTAAATTCTGCAATTTATATCGATAAGACAGCGCTGATTGCCAGAACCAACACCCTGCTGAATACCCGGCAGAAATTCCTGTGTGTCAGCCGCCCCAGACGTTTCGGCAAATCCATGGCCGCGGATATGCTGGCCGCCTATTACTGTTTTGGGGTGGATTCCTCGAAGCTTTTCGACGGACTGGCCATCAGCCGGGAGGCATCCTACCGGCAGCATCTGAACCAGTATGATGTGATTAAGATCAATATGCAGGAGTTCCTGGGCCGGACCCGCAGTGTCGGGGAAATGCTGGCCACACTGGAACAGTATCTTATATTTGATCTGGTGGAGCATTTCAGCAATGTCCGTTTCCGGGACGAAAACAGCCTGGTCCAGGTTATGAAGGACATTTTCTCCAGAACCAGGCATTCTTTTGTGATACTCATTGACGAGTGGGACTGTCTTTTCCGGGAATACAAGGAGGATCTGGATGCCCAGAAAAAATATCTGGATTTTCTGCGGATTTGGCTGAAGGACCAGGATTATGTGTCCCTGGCCTACATGACCGGCATTCTGCCGGTGAAAAAGTATGGATCACATTCTGCCCTGAATATGTTCACAGAGTACTCCATGACTGATCCAGGCAATCTTGCAGAATATTTTGGGTTCACAGAGGACGAGGTACGGGCTCTCTGTACGAAATATAACATGAATTTTGATGAAGCCAGGGCATGGTATGACGGTTACCGCCTAATAACCCACACGGAAGCCGGCGACATCGCCTATTCCATGTACAGCCCCAGATCCATCGTCGAAGCAATGCTGCGGCGGAAATATGGAACCTACTGGAATCAGACCGAAACCTACGAAGCGCTGAAAATCTATATCCAGATGGATATGGATGGTCTCAAAAACGCGGTTGTGGAAATGCTGGGGGGAGCGGCCATCCGCATCAATACAGGAACATTCAGCAATGATATGACTACATTTGCCACAAAAGATGACGTGCTGACACTTCTGGTCCATCTGGGTTACCTGACCTACAACAGTATGCTGGAGACGGTTATGATTCCCAACAAAGAGGTCTCCCAGGAATATGTCAATGCAATCAGTACTATGGACTGGCATGAGGTGTTAATGAAAATTCCCTGAGCTGTGCCATCAGTCTGGCGTTTTACTTTGCCAGAGAGTACTACACCATGATCCGGGAGCTTCCCAGCGGAAAGGGATTTGCGGACATCTGCCTGATCCCCAGAATGCTGCACAGGGATAAACCTGCCATAGTGATTGAATTGAAATGGGACAAACATGCTGCCGGAGCCATTGCCCAGATCCGGGAACGACAGTATGTGGATGCCCTGAAAGATTATCATGGAAATCTGCTTCTTGCAGGGATTAATTATGACAAAAAAACAAAACAGCACACCTGCATCATTGAGAAGATGCAAAAGGACTGAATAAATACGGTCCAGACTGCCAGTCCGGTTAATAGGGCCGGGGCTGTCTGGACCGTGTTTTATTAATGGATTTCTCTGGTAACAGTTCAAGGGGTATGTGAACTGTTACCCTCAACGAGCAAGGGGACACTCACTCTGGGTGGCCCTTTGCCCACTGAAAATACCTTCTTTGTGGCTACCGGCTTTTTTTGGGGGCAGCCTTTCCGGCGGTTTTCCCTTTGCCGGAAGCCGGTTCTTTGACAGTCTTTTTCCTTCCTGCTGACTTTTTCCCATCTGCAAGACTTTCTGTCTTTACGGACACCGGCTTCTCGTCGGCTTCTGTGACCAGTGCTTTTCTTCTGGTTCTCTTAGGGGCCGGGGCAGCTTCTGCCGCAGGAGATTTTGAGGCGGAAGCCGGTTCCGGGGCTGGCGGAGCTGCGGGTTTCTCCGGCCCGTCTGCGATTGTATCCCCGGTCTTTCCGGCTTTGGCTGTCGGTTCTGCTTTGGCTGTCTTTCCGGCCTTGGCTGTCGGCTCGGCTTTAGCTGTCTTTCCGGCCTTGGCCGTCGACTCTGCTTTGACCGTCTTTCTTGTTTTCTCCGTCTTTCCTGCTTTCACGTCCTTCTCCGGCTTCTTCTCCGGCTCCGGCATGGGCGTGCAGGAGAAGATGATAGTGGACATAGGCGGAATGTCAATGACAATGGAGTTGGGCCGTTCGTCCCACTCTTCCTGCTTGGCGGTCTTCACCCGTGGATTGCCTACGCCGGTTCCGCCGTAGACCGTGGCATCGCTGTTGAGTATCTCCTTGTATTTTCCGTAGAAGGGAAC